>JABFRE010000100.1 GCA_013141325.1 Novosphingobium sp. | reverse complement strand
GGCCAAGGCCGACAAGAAGGCCGCCGCCAGCGTCCCCGCAAAGCCCAGCTTGAGCGAGGCCGAGCTCAAGGCGGCGCGCGACGAGCGCTATGCCGCGCGCAAGAAGCGCAAGGGCTGACGGGAGCGGCCTGCCGGTGACCCGGTACACCGCAAATCCTGACAAGGCCTGACAGGGGGTGCAGAGTACTGTGGCCCTTCAATCCCGGAAGGTCTGACCATGTCCAAACAAGCATTCATCCTGATGTCGGCGCTGTGCGGCGCCGTGGCCGCGCCCGCCGCTGCGCAGGAGTGGGAGGGCGGCGTGATCGGCGTGACGGCGGAGCACGAATGGCTTCGCAGCGATACGCAGTACTCCTCGATCCTGGCGCTGCCGATCGGGCCGATCCCGAGCGGGCGGTTCTCCGAACAGGACGTCGCGCTGGGCGCGGTGGCGGGCTACCGCTGGCAGAGCGGATCGCTGGTGCTGGGGGCAGAGGCCGACGCGGCGGTCAGCCTGGGCGGCAGTGGCTCCGGCCCCGG
The DNA here is from genome assembly GCA_013141325.1 of Novosphingobium sp. Taxonomy (GTDB): domain Bacteria; phylum Pseudomonadota; class Alphaproteobacteria; order Sphingomonadales; family Sphingomonadaceae; genus Novosphingobium. The sequence goes on along the minus strand of JABFRE010000100.1, from coordinate 6,226 downwards.
TCCGTTCTACGCGCTCGATCCGAAGTGGCATGGCTCGCTGCGGGCGGTGGCGGGGGTCTCGCTCAATCGCGCGCTGGTCTTCGCGACGGTCGGCGTGGCCAAGGGCAGCTTCACGTTCCGTCACGAACCCGGCGTCCCGCTGACCCGTGTGACCCATAGCGAAGACCCGACCGGGCTGGTGCTGGGCGGCGGGATCGAATTTGCCGCCGGGCAGTTCCACCCGCGGCTCGAATACCGGCACGTCCGGTATCAGCGGACCACCACCATGGTCGATACCATCAGCTATTACGACCGGGTGACCGCAGACAGCCTTCGGCTGAACCTGCTGTACCGGTTCTGAGCAGAGGAGCGCGTCATGCCGCCCAGCATTCTTCATTTCGCGCGCACCGCCGTTCGGGCGGCTGCCCTGCTGACAGCGGCCAGCCTTGGCGCGGGTCCGGCCCACGCCGATGACTGGACCGGCGGGTTCGCCGGGATCAGCGCCGGGCACAGCTGGGTCAAGGAACAGTCCCCGCCCTCGGCGATCGCGCCGCCGACCTTCGCGCCGATCACCGACGCCGTCTATCGCGGCAACGGGCAGACCATCGGCGGCGTCGCCGGCTACCGCGTCGAAACCGGGCGGCTGGTGCTGGGGGGAGAGGTCGATGTCGACTGGTCGGACGCCCGCGCTGCCGTGGAATCGCCCGCCGCCAGTCTCTCAAGCCGGATCGAATGGCAAGGATCGGCGCGGCTTTCCGCCGGCGTCAAGGCTGGACGGGTGCTGTTGTTCGCGACCGGGGGCCTCGGCCTGGCCCGCACCGACCACTCCGCCAACTTCGGACTGGGCGCGCCGCTGTTCCGCTGGTCGCGGACCGCAACCGGCTGGGTGGCGGGCGGCGGGGTGGAGCTCGATACCGGCAGGATCCGCCCACGGCTTGAATACCGGCACGCGGACTATGGCGCCACCTACACCCGGGCCACCGCGGCGGGCGAGTTCAAGCGGAATGTCTCCTCCGATTCGCTGCGCCTCTCGGCTTTGATCGCGTTTTGAAGGCGCCGCCGCGCCGCCGCGCCCACGGGCATGTGGATGCAGGGCTAACTTCACTTGGCGTTCAGGCAGGCTCTGGCTATAGGCTTGGCCCATGCATGCTCGTTTGTCGCTGAAGCCCGTCGTTCTCGCCACCGCAGCCGTGGCGCTTGTCCTTACATCCGGTTGCGCCGGACGCGGAAAGGCCAAAGATACCGCCTTCGTGGCGCGTGATGTCGATACGCTCTATTCTGCCGCGAAGGACAAGCTTGATCGCGGCGACACCAAGGTCGCGGCCGCCTTGTTCGACGAAGTGGAGCGCCAGCACCCCTATTCCCCCTGGGCCCGCCGGGCTCAGTTGATGAGCGCATTCTCCTATTACGCGGCACGCGACTATACCAAGGCGATCCAGGCCTCGCAGCGGTTCCTGTCGATCCATCCGGGCAACCGCGATGCGCCCTATGCCTACTACCTGATCGCGCTGAGCTATTACGAGCAGATCAGCGACGTCGCGCGCGACCAGAAGAACACCCTGCTCGCCAAGGATGCCCTGACCGAGACGATCCGCCGTTATCCCGCCACCCGCTATGCTGACGATGCGCGGATCAAGCTGGACCTGGTCAACGATCACCTGGCCGGCAAGGACATGGAGATCGGGCGGTTCTACGAACGCTCGGGCAAGTGGCTGGCCGCCTCGCTGCGCTTCCGCAACGTCGTCGAAACCTACCAGACCACCAGTCATGCGCCCGAGGCGCTGTACCGTCTGGTCGAAACCAACCTGGCGATGGGCATCCCCGAAGAGGCGCAAAAGGCCGCCGCCGTGCTGGGCGCCAACTATCCCGGCAACGAATGGTACCAGAAGGCCTTCGATCTGATGAACAAGCACGCGCCGGGCACCAAGGCGAGCTGAGCGCCGGGGGACACGCTATTGCGTGTCTCCTTCCAACCGTACCCTCGGCCCCCGCTTCCCTGCCGCCAGCACCAGCCCCGTCCGCGCTTCCATCGCGGCGAGCCATTCCTTCGACCCGACCGGCCGTCCGACGCTCTCCGCCTTGCGCAGCGCCGCATAACTCAGCGCCTCGTCGAACGGCTCACCCAGGAAGGCAGCGAAGTCTCGCACCCGCTTGAGCGCCGGGGCGACCGTGACCACGTGGTCATCCTCGCCCGCGATCAGCGCGCGGGTGCTCGACCAGGGCCAGTCCTCGGCCCGCGCAACCAGCCGCGCCCGCACCGGGTTCAGCGCGACGTAGCGCAGCGCGGTGACGAAGTGCGCCTCGTCCATCGCAACCGAGCCGAACCGGCCCTGCCACAGATGCCCGGTCGTGCGCCGCCGGGCGTTGATGTAGCCGGTGTAGCGTCGGTGCAGCTCGCCAAAGGTGTGGGCCAGCCCGGCTTCGTCCGCCGGGGTCAGCACGATGTGGACGTGGTTGGGCATCAGGCAATAGGCCCAGACCTCGGTCCCGGCGCGCTCCGCCGCTGCGCAGAGCAGGTCGAGGTAGAGCGCATAGTCCCCCTCCTCAAAGAAGGTCCGCTGCCGGCCGTTGCCGCGCTGGGTGACATGGTGCGGAATGCCAGGGATCACGACGCGGGGCAGGCGGGCCATGTCGGAACCTCCGGGGGCACGCTCTTGCGTGTCCCTGCCCGACGGTGCGCGGTGCGGCAGGGGACACGGTTTGATGGACGGGGAGTGGTTGACACGATTTGGGGGTTAAGTAAACTGTCACCGTAATTTCTATTATAACAATGGACTAACGCTTAGATATCAATCCACTCCAACAAGTTTCAATGTAAGAGTCGATATTCCATCTGGATTTCGGCTTCCGAACGGATCGCGCTTAGAACAGAATGAGACTTGTCACTATAATGGAGGGCAGGTTGTGTCGGAGATAGAGAACAAGATCAATTACTACAGGGAGTCTATAAACTCTCTTGAGGGGTTGAAGGACGATTTTGATTTCATCGGCGTTTCTGACGCAGTCATGTCTCTTTTGCAGGAATTGATTGATACCTGCAGGTGGGACTTGAAGGAGATGATAGGTGACGGTTGATATTGCCGAAGCTCCATTCAGGGAATTGCGGTGGGAATTACGGTGACACTTTACTTAGGAATTACTAATTACGGTGACACTTTACTTAACCCCCAAACTCATAGGCGCAATGGGGAGTTAACTAAGCTGCCACCGTAACGCCAGCTCACCTACCGGAAGGTCAGCACGCAGGTGTCATCGGTGTTTACCTACGATCCGGTCGGGCGGCTGAAGACGGCGGCGATTTCCGAAGGGCTGACCACCCGCTTCAGCTATTCGGGCAGCGCGCTCTTGGGTGAGGTTGATTCCACCGGCACGTTCCTGCGCCGCTATGTCCCCGGCCCCGGCACCGACGAACCGATCGTCTGGTACGAGGGGCCTGGCACCGCCGACCGGCGCTGGCTGCACGCGGACGAGCGCGGCAGCGTGGTGAGCGTCTCGGACGCAGGCGGCAACGTGATTGCGATCAACCGCTATGACGAGTACGGTATCCCCGCCGCCACCAACCTCGGCCGGTTCCAGTACACCGGCCAGACCTGGCTGCCGGAGCTTGGCATGTATTACTACAAGGCCCGGATGTACTCGCCGACGCTGGGGAGGTTCATGCAGACCGATCCGATCGGGTACGGGGATGGGCTGAACTGGTATAATTATGTGGGCGGGGATCCGGTGAATTTTACGGATCCGACCGGGCTTGTGTGTTTGACCGTTGGTGGCTAATTACGGTGACACTTTACTTAACCCCCATACTCCTGCGCGCAATTGGGGGTTAAGTAAACTGTCACCGTAATTCTCAGTTCACGCCGAAGCCCTCAAATTCGAAAGTTTAAACCTAGACGTACACTGGTGGTCGAAAGGCTGCCGATGACCAATGCGGGAACGTAGTTGACCGTATCCCAACATTTACCAGCATTTGGTCCGCTACCGTCGGCACTACAAGCGGTGCTGCGGCTGAATTGAACATGCACAGCCTCGATGCGCATCGATAAATTTTTGAACCGATGCTCAATGCCTCCGCCCAAAATCAGGCCGCTGGCAGTTCCGTTCCACGTTGCCGAATAGTTCGGAGTGCTCGCAAGGGATTCCCCGTTGGCAACGAAATCACGCACCTCAGCAGCGCGGCGTCCTTTCGCAAAGGCGCTGCCGACTGATGCGTAAATCATCGTGTTGCCAGTAGTCAAACCGGCGCGGGCGCGAACCGAAGCTTGGAACGCCACTTTCGACTCGATCGTAACGGCCACATCGGACGGTGAATCAATGCCTCCAATAACTGTTCGTTGACGAAAGCCGCTGCCGATGTCGCCAGCGACGCCGATAACGAAGTTCTCATCGACCTGGGCATCGTACCCTATTGTGACACCAGCTGCCGCTTTTACGCCCTGAGTCGAGGCCGTCGTGCACGCGTACCAGCAGCCGATATCCTCAAATTCGGCCTTGGATTGATTGGCTTCTCCATAAATTCCGGCGTAGGGTCCGGTCCAATCCTTTCCCTGCGCCAGCCCCGGCAACGCGCCACTCAGCGCCGCCATGACGACGACGGGTAGACGATATATATTCATCAGAACCTCCTGTTCGAACGACCAAAAATGGCGGTCATCAGGTAAGTCTGGTAAATCAACAGTGTGCCTAAATTTGTATCATGTGCCTCCGAACATTTGCCTAATTTGCGGTTTAGAGTTACGGTTACGGTGACACACACCTAAACCCCTACATTGCGGTGACAGTGCACTGAATTGACATTGAGTGTCGCCGATGCGATGCTAAATTACGGCGACACTTTACTTAACCCCCATACTCATACGCGCAATTGTGGGTTAATTAAACTGTCGCCGTAATTGCCCTCGGGATAGTAACCATCGCCCTTGGGAAGGGGGATGGTGACCGTCATGCAGAGGAAGGCATTGCTTCTTGATCCAGTAGATATTCCGGATGATGTTGAAGACGAAATTCATATCTTGCCGTCAAGTGAGGCAATCTCAAGCTTTTTTGAATTCGATTCTTATTCCGGAGAGGAGCTTGCCTTTCTAGAAGACGGAGAGCGCCTAGATCTAATTGTAAGATTTGATCGAGAATACAAAGAAATTTGGGGGCGAAAGAAATTTATACCGGATTTCAAATATAGTGAAGCTGTTAAGACCGGTGATTTTTCGCAATCAGATAGGCTTGTCAAAATGATATTTTCATTTCTTATAGGTCGAGGGTATTCTGTGAATCGTGATTCCACAATAGAAGATTTGGTAAGTATTTTGACAAGCGAGATCGGCATCAGGGAGTAGCAGGTATGTGGTGGGTGCTATGCGCACCCTCGCAAAACGTGAGAAACCTGCCAGTCCTGTTCGGAATTACGGCGACACTTTACTTAACCCCCATACTTCTGCGCGCAATTGAGGGTTAAGTAAACTGTCACCGTAATTTGGTCACCGTAATTTGAATCCTCTGTCAATCAGGTGCCGGTCCCGATCGCCAACCCGGACTACCCCCCAGGACAAGACCGGGGGGCAGCATTGCGGTGAGTGCGATGACAGGTGCGCAATCCCAGCCTACGGTTTAGGCAACACGTAGGGATCAGGCGCGACCAGGCTGCGGTTCACTGTTCCGCCATTCAGAAAGCCCGCCGTCATCCGCCCGATCGCGGCTTCCTGGCGGATGAAGTCGGAATGGCCATAGTCTTTCAGCACCACCAGCTGGCCGTTGGGCAGGAACGGCATCAGCTCGCGTTCGATGAAGGTCAGCGGGGTCGATACATCGAGATCGCCGTTGACGATCAGCGTCGGGGTAGGATCGGTGGCGGCATGCAGGTATTCCGGCGGGGCCTTGGGCAGCGGCCAGCTGGCGACGAGCGTGGAATAGAGCTGGTCCCAGGGCGATCCGATCGACGTGTCCGACATGGCGAAAGTCGGCTGCATCTGCGCATAGCGGTAGACATCGATCGACCCTTTCGCGAACAGGTCGCCCGCGATCAATCCGCTGGTGCCGCCTTGAAGATAGGCGCCGGCCTGTTCCAGCAGCGCCGGGTTGCCCTGTTCGGAAGCCACGGCGGCCCGCAGGAACAGCAGCGTCGAATCGCGGCTGTAGAGCATGGTGAACAGCGCCAGCCGGGTTGTCTCATCATTGATCTTCGGGTTGCCGGTCCGCTTGCCCGCGGTCAGCGCCAGTCGGATCGTCTGCTTGAGATCCTTGGAATAGCTGGAGC
>JABFRE010000255.1 GCA_013141325.1 Novosphingobium sp. | reverse complement strand
TCGCGGGCTTCGGCCAGCGCCTCGGCCGCGGCGTGCTGCGCGTCCTGCGCCGCCTTCATCGCCGTCTGGGCTTCGGCCACGCGGGCTTCTGCACCCTGAGCTTCGGCGCGGGCGGCTTCGGCGGCGGCAGCGGCGTCGCGCCAGCGGGCAAAGACCAGCCGCGCCTCGGCCACACGGATCTTGTCGGACAGGCCCTTGTAGCGCTCAGCCGCGCGGGCCTGACGGCGCAGCGTGCCGATTTGCTGATCGAGCTGACCCATCAGGTCTTCCAGCCGGGCAAGATTGGCCTCGGTCGCGCGCAGTTTCTGCTCGGCGTCCTTGCGGCGGACGTGGAGCCCGGCGATCCCCGCCGCTTCCTCCAGCATCATCCGCCGTTCGGCGGGCTTGGCGGCGATTACCGCAGCGATCTTGCCCTGGCTGACCAGCGCCGGGGAGTGGGCCCCGGTGGCGGCATCGGCGAAGACCAGCGCCACGTCCTTGGCCCGCACGTCGCGCCCGTTGACGCGGTAGGCGCTGCCCGCCCCGCGTTCGATCCGGCGGACCACTTCCATTTCGCTGTCGTTGTCACCGGCATCGGCCAGCAGCACCACTTCGGCGAAATCGCGCTGCGGGCGTTGTGCGGTCCCGGCGAAGATCACGTCTTCCATGCCGCCGCCGCGCATCGATTTGGGCGAGCTCTCGCCCATCACCCAGCGGATTGCTTCGAGCAGGTTGGATTTGCCGCAGCCGTTGGGGCCGACCACGCCGGTCAGCCCCGGTTCGATGCGCAATTCGGCAGGTTCGACAAAGCTCTTGAATCCAGAGAGCTTGAGCCGTTTGATCCGCATCGTTCGGTCCGCTGGGTCCGGTCAGCCGCCGCTCAGCGCGCGCCCAGCCGTTCAAGCTCGACCTTGAGCTCCGGCCAGGCGCCGAAGTCAGCCTTCTTGCCGTTGATCAGGAAGGTCGGCGTGCCGGTGATCTGGTACTGATCGGCCTGCTTGGTAACCTGCGCGGCCATGGCTTCAGCCTTGGCGGCATCGGCCAGACAGGCGTTGGCCTGATCCTTGGCAATCCCGCGCGAGGCGAAGAATTCGGTCAGGCCGGTCAGCTCGCCGATCGCCGGACCGCGCTTGGCCGGTTCGAGCGAGAAGGCGGCGTCCTGCGCGGGCTTGCCGGCGGTCTGGGCTTTCTCCATGAACGTCATCTGGTTGGCAAACACCTGGTCGGTCAGCGCGAAAAAGCTTTCTGGCGGACCGCAGTGAGTCAACTGGGCGGCGGTCAGGTCGATCGCGTCGCGGATGAAATTGCGGAATTCAAAGCTGACCCGGCCGCTGGCGACAAAGCTGTCGCGCAGTTCGGCAGTCGCCGCGTGGGCGAATTCGGCGCAGTGCGAGCAGGTGAGAGAGCCGTACTCAACCAGCTTGATCGGTGCCTGCGGGTTGCCCATCAGATAGCCGCCTTCGGGCGTGACTGCGATGGTTTCCGCCCAGGACTTGCCAGCGGGCGGAGCGATCGCGGCGAGCGGGGCACCGGACAGGGCCGGACCGGCTGCGTCCTCCTTGTTGCAGGCGGCGAGGCCTAGCGCCAGCGGGGCGAGGGCGGCGACAAGGGCGATACGGCGAAGGGCAAATCCGGTCATGTCGGGTCCTGGCATTGGCGTGGTGTGGATGGCCGCAGGCTACTCCAGCACCAGCGTGGTTTCAAAGGCGATAGTTTCGCGAATCGGTCGCTATTCCACAGGATTCGCAAGGGCACGGTCAGAGCCGGGCGTCGATTTGCGGCTTGAGCACGAACCAGTCGCTGGTTCCCAGCAGCAGTTCGCCGTTGATCGCGAAGCTTGGCGTGCTGGCGACGCCCAGATCGACCGCAGCCTTGGCTTGGGCGCCCAGCCGTTCAGCCATGGCCTTGTCCGCCAGGCAGCGATCGATGGTGGGCCGGTCATAGCCGCGCGTCCCCATGATCGCATAGAATTGCATGTCGCCGGCAATGGCGCGGTTGCGCGCGCCCAGATCGCCCGAGGTCCAGCGGGTGCGTTGGGCCTGGGTGGCGGTGCCAAGGGTGCGGATCCAGGTATTCTGGCTGCGCATGAACACCGCGTGGTTCATGAAGAACTTGTCCTTGGGACCGCAGTTGGTCAGCATCGCCACGGTCAGGTCGACCGGATCGCGCAGCACGTGGCGCACCTCCACCGAAACCTTGCCGCTGCCGACATAGGCCAGCCGCAGCGGGGATGTGGCCTCACGCTCGAAGGCGGCACAGTGCGGGCACGTATAGCTTACGTATTCGGTGAGCTTGAGCGTGGCCGCCGGGTTGCCGAGCACGTGGCTGCCGCTGGGCGTCACCGCCACTGTCGCGTTCCAGTTGGCGGTGGGGCGGCCGGCGCCAAGCGAGAGGATCGCGATGGTACCCATGGCCAGCAGGCGGGGAATGGTCTTCAAGCGGGCGTATCCTCTTCTTTGGTGCCCAGGCTGCGGGCAAGCGATTCAAGCACGGTGCGCAGTTCCGGATCGCCGATGTCGCGCAGGCTTTCGCCCAGTTCCAGCGGGATCGGCCGCAGCGAGGGCGGAGCTGTGGCGGCGGCTCTGACAGGCGGCGGCTTAACCGCGCCTTGCCGCAGTTTGACCCGCGCGACCGCCTTGTAGCCGAAGAACCGGTTCACGCGTTCGATAATTTCGGGGATCACATGGGTGATGATCGGGGCGTGGGCAGGGACCACGACCAGCTGGAGGATGCCCTCGCTCTTCTCACCTGGCGGGAAGCGGATCGATTCGGGCGCGCAGACCCGGGCGTGGCGCTCGCCGACGATTTCCGGCCAGCGCGTGACCACGCTGGACTGAATGAAGCCGAACTTTCGGAACGCGGTGCGGCCGATTTCGGGCATCAGCTCGGCAATCGGGCGCACCCCCATGCCGCGCGGCCGTTCAAAGCGGCGCGATTTACCGGCTGGCTTGTCTGCGTCCCGTTCCATTGCGCGCACGCCAATGCCATAGCGGCGCGATGGATGCCAGCGCCGAGACTGTCAGCAATCGCCTGCTCGCCTGGTACGATGCCCACGGGCGCAGCCTGCCGTGGCGCAGCCCGCCGGGCACGCCGCCGCCCGATCCCTACCGGGTGTGGCTGTCCGAAGTGATGCTGCAGCAGACGACGACGGCAGCGGTGGCTCCGTACTACACCCGGTTTCTGACGCGCTGGCCCAGCGTTCAAGCGCTGGCCGGGGCCGACGACGCCGAAGTGATGGCTGCCTGGGCGGGGCTGGGATACTATGCGCGGGCCCGCAACCTGCTGGCCTGCGCCCGCGAAGTTGCGGCGCGCGGCGGCCGGTTTCCCGATACCGAGGCGGAGCTGCGCGCGCTGCCCGGGCTGGGTGCCTACACCGCCGCCGCGGTGGCCGCGATCGCCTTTGGCCGCCGCGCCGCTGTGGTCGATGCCAATGTCGAACGGGTGGCGGCGCGGCTCTACGCGCTGGCTGATCCCCTGCCGCAGGGCCGGGCGGCGATCCGGGCCAGGGTGGAGGCGCTGACCCCGCACGCGCGGCCCGGCGATTTCGCTCAGGCGATGATGGATCTTGGCGCAACGCTGTGCACCCCGCGCGCGCCGCGCTGCGCAGCTTGCCCCGTCTCCGATTTGTGCGCGGGCCGCCGCGCCGGGGCCGAACGGTTCCCGGTCAAGGCCGCGCGAAAGGCCCGCCCGGTTCGTCAGGGGCAGGCCTACTGGATCGTGCGCGACGGCTCGGTCTGGCTGGTCACGCGGGCGGCACGGGGCATGCTGGGCGGGATGCGCGCGCTGCCGGACGATGGCTGGGCGGCGGGTGCGGACGGCTCGGCCGTTGCGCCGCTGGCGGGTCCGTGGACGGGCGCGGGCACGGTGCGTCACAGCTTCAGCCACTTCGATCTCGAATTGCAATTGATGCTGTATTCCGGCGATGATTGCCCTAGGCTTGATGCAACGGGCGAGTGGTGGCCGCTGGACAGGCTTGATTGTGCCGGTCTGCCGACACTGTTCGTCAAGGCTGCCCGGCTGGCGCTGGCGCAGGCCGCCGATCTGGGAGAATGACCGCGTGCGTGACCTGACCGATCCTGCCCTGTCCCGCCGCGTGCTGTTGCGGAACAGCGCCGCATTGGCGGCCGGGGCTGCGCTGGGCGCCGTGCCGTTGGGCGCCGGGCGTGCTTTTGCGGCCGATGCCGATATCGCCGGACAATGGCCCAACGTGGCGGCCATGCTGGAAAAATACGTCTCCGATCGCAAGGTCGCCGGGATGACGGCGGCGATCGGCTGGGGGGCCAAGGCACCCGGATTCATGATGCGCGGCAAGGAAGGGTTGGACGATCCCGATGCGGTCGGCCCCGACAGCCTGTTCCGGATCTATTCGATGACGAAGCCAGTCACCGGCATGGCGGCGATGATCCTGATCGACGAAGGCAAGCTGGGGCTGGACCAGCCGCTGGCGGATTTGCTGCCGAAGTTCGCGAAGATGCAGGTGCAGGTCACGCCCGACGGCTCGATCACCGATCTCAAGCCCGCGACCACGGCAATCACTATCCGGCATCTACTGACCCATACGGCGGGGCTTGGCTATACGATCGTGCAGAAGGGGCCGATCAAGAAGGCCTATGAGGCAGCCGGGCTGATCCCGGGGCAAATATCGCGGCTCGCCTTGCCTGGACTGGACAGCAGCAAGCCGGTCGGCAGCCTGGCCCTGTTTGCCGATCGGTTGGCGGCAATGCCGCTGGTCTATGAACCGGGCACGCAGTGGAGTTACTCGGTCGCGCTCGATCTTCTAGGGCGGGTCATCGAAGTCGCTTCGGGCCGACCGTTCGACCGTTTTCTGCACGAACGGATTTTCGGCCCGACCGGCATGACCTCCACGTGGTTTCAGGTCCCGGCTTCGGAACAGCACCGGCTGACCGGCAACTATTCGCCGCAGATGGGGCTGCTGATCCCGCTCGATCCGCCCAGGAGCTCGATCTATCTGGGCAAGCCCGCGTTTCCGTTCGGCGGTGCCGGGCTGGTCAGCAGCCCTCGTGACTATGACCGGTTTCTGGAAATGCTGGCCGGATATGGCAAAATCGGCGGCAAGCGGGTGATGAGCGAGCTGGCGGTGCGGGTGGGTACATCCAACCTTTTGCCCGAAGGCACGAAAACCGCCGGAACTTTTGCCGATGGGGCCGGATTCGGGGCCGGCGGCCGGGTGGGCCTGGGCGGCGATGCCGGAACCTATGGCTGGGGCGGTGCGGCCGGAACGGTGGCTTTCGTCAACATGAAGTACGGCCTGCGCGCGTCGCTGTTCACCCAGTACATGCCTTCCGAGGCCTATCCTGTTCACACCGAATTTCCCAAGGCCATCCAGGCCGATCTCGCCGCACAGCGCACCAGGGGATAGCCGCCGATGGAAATTGCCTTCGCCGGTTCGCGGCTTGACCGCGCCGATCACATCCGCAGCGACAGCGAGCGCCTTGAACAGCTGATGGACTGGCGGGCCCGGCTGCTGCGGCTCGACGGGCTGGATCCGGTGGTGACGCCGGAGAATGCGCTGGATTGGGGCACGATTGCTGATGCCGATCCCGCCAGCGAGCTGGTGTTTCTGGGCCTGATCGACGGGCGCGGCTGCTTTGCCGAGGTGTCGGCCCAGCTGATCGGATCGATGGCTCCGCCGAACCCGCGGCTGTGGGCGGCAATGGCGGCGCTGTCGGCGGAGGATCTGGCCACCTACGGTGCGGCCCGGAGCCTGGTCGATTGGCATGCCCGCCACCGGTACTGCGCGCGCTGCGGCTGCCCCACGGTTCTGGCCAAGGGCGGCTGGCAGCGCACCTGCACCGGCGAAGTGTGCCTGGCCGAGCATTTTCCGCGGGTCGATCCGGTCACGATCATGCTGGTCGAACACGGTGACAACCTGCTGCTGGGCCGCCAGCCGCGCTTTCCGCCGCGCCGATTTTCCACGCTGGCCGGATTCGTCGAGCCGGGCGAAAGCATTGAGGAGGCCGTCGCGCGCGAAGTGCTGGAGGAAGCGGGGGTGGTCGTCCGTTCGGTCGGCTATGTCGGCAGCCAGCCCTGGCCGTTCCCTTCCAGCCTGATGATCGGCTGCCATGCCGTTGCCGAAGCGGCTGAACTGACCATCGACCATACCGAGCTGGAAGAGGCCGCCTGGTTCACCCGGGCCGAGGTCGCCGCCGCGATGCGCGGGGATGACGACGCGCGCTTCATCGCCCCGCCGCCGCATGCCATCGCCCATCACCTGCTCAAATGGTGGCTGGCACGATGACCGAGCCGGTTCGCCTGACGATCGACATCTACTCCGATGTGATGTGCCCGTGGTGCGTGATCGGCTATCACCAGCTGCGCAAGGGGCTGGACATGCTGGCCGGCGAAATCGAGGCCGAGGTGCGGTGGCTGCCGTTTGAGCTCAATCCCGACATGCCGCTTGAGGGCGAGCCGCAGGATGAGCACATCGCCCGCAAATACGGACGCACTCCCGAGCAGGCCGCCGCCAACCGCAGCCAACTGCTCGCGATCGGGGAGCGCGCGGGCTATTCTTTCGCCTACAGCGGCGAAGGCGAAGCGCCGCGGGCGATGATGTGGAACACGTTTGCCGCCCACAAGCTGCTCAAATGGGCGCTGGTGGAAGCCGGGGCAGAGCCGCAGAACCGGCTCAAGCAGGCACTGTTCGACGCCCATTTCCAGCAGCGCCGCAATGTCTCCGATCCTGATGTGCTGGTCGCCGTGGCAGCAGAGCAGGGGCTTGATCCGGCGGCCGCGCGCGCGGCGCTGGACGATGCGGCGCTGGCTCAGATCGTCCGCAGCGAGGAAGCCCAGGCCTGGGACATGAACATCTCCGGCGTTCCGGCGATGCTG
>JABFRE010000222.1 GCA_013141325.1 Novosphingobium sp. | reverse complement strand
GTCCTCAGCTTTCCAGCGAATCCATCACATAGCCCAGCGAGCGGACCGTGCGCAGCGGATCGGGGGCGCCGTGGGCGGCGAGCGAGCGGCGCAGGCGGCCGACCCACACGTCCACGGTGCGCTCGTCGATCGCGTCTTCGTCCTTGCCGAGCCGGGCGATCAGCGCGGTGCGCGAAAAGACCTGGTCGGGGAATTCCATGAAATGGGCGAGCAAGTGGAACTCGTTGGGCCGCAGCGTGACGACCGTACCGCTCACCCGCACCTGGTGCGCGGAGACGTCGAGCGCAATCGGCCCGTTGACGAACCGGTGGCGGGCCGGATGGACCACTGCGGCCTTGCCTTCCACCCGCTCGATCACCCTGGCAGCATCGAGCGCGCCGACAATGTAGTCATCGGCCCCGGCCTGCAGCGCACGGCGGCGGGCATCGCTGTCGGCCTCGTCGAGAACCATGGTCAGGTGGGAGCGGCGGGTCGGTTCGGCGTCGCGAAGGCGGCGGCACATTTCCAGCCCGGACATCGTCGGGCACAGCCAATCGATGAAGCCCCACACGGCGACTCCGGCCAGATCGGCGGGGATATGCTCGCCCAGCGGCATGATCTGCCAATCGGGACGTTCGGCGCCGATCGCGGCAAGCAGCTGATCGGGCGGCGCGGTAATCAGGACGGTGGTCGGGCTGGTCATGGGCTTGGCACGGCTTTGTCACGTTTCGGTGCCGGTTTGCCTGCGCAAGGTGACGGTTTGATGATGGAAATATGACAATTGCAAGTCCGCAGTTGGCCAAGGACAGCGGACGGTTCGTGTCACATTCCTGTCATGTTTATGTCACTGCAAAAGCCATGAAAGTCCGCCGGTTGTGCGCTAGACTCTGGTGCATGGCAGAGCGAACCTTGAAACCCGTGTCGCGCGCCCTTGCGGCGCTGTTCGTCATCGCGGCGGCCAATCCGGCCAAGGCGGAGAAGCTGGTGTTCGACCACCGGCTCTATCCGCCGCTGAAAGCGGTGCTTGACGGGGGCGATCCGGCGATGATCGCCTACAATGCCAGCAATCCGCGCTATGTCGTCGATCTGATCGCTGTGAAGGGCAAGTCGGCATCCGACTGGACCGAGGCGCTGGAGATCATCGCCCGCACGCCGGCAAAGCAAGTGCGGACCGCGCGGGAATGGGCGGACGAGCTGCGGAGCAAAGACGAGCGGGCGTGCCGCGCAACGACACTTCCGATCGCAGAAGACAGCGCCTCTCTCACCTTCGAACGGCAGAGCCCCGGGTGCAAGGCTGCCCGCGCACCGGTGGCCATCACCCGGGTGGTGGCGGGCAAGCGATCGCTGTTCCTGCTGACCGTCCTGTTCAAGAACGAACCCGATGCATCTGCGCGCGAACAATGGCTGGCGCTGCTGCGCTCGGCGCGGATTGAATAGCGCTGACGGCCTAGCGTCAGACGGCTGGCACACTGCTGTCGTACAGCTGTCGTCCAACCTACGCACAAGCGACATACAGCACATCTAGAGGCGGCCTTGAGGCTGCCCCGGGGCGATTCGTTCCCTGGTCCGGCATCGACACGAAACCAGACCAATTTGCAGGGACTCCCGATGAACCGCATCCGCATCCGCTCGACCGCTTCGCTGGCCGTCCTCGCCGCGACCTTTGCCTTTGGCCATGCCGCCAGCGCTAGCGCGGCCGACAATCTCTCAGTCTCTGATACGGCCGTGACGGTAAGCGGAGCTGAAGGGGCCGACGATGCGACTGCCGCCGATGAAACCGCCGCCCAGGACACTACTGATCATTCCGGCCTGACCGAAATTGTCGTCACCGCCACCAAGCGCGAAACCAACCTGCAGCGCACCCCGATCGCGATTTCGGTGATGGCGCCCGAGGCGATGAAGAACCGCCATGTCCAGAGCCTGATGGATCTGGCTGACGGCGCGGTGCCGTCGCTGCGGGTCGCCCCGTTCGAATCGCGCCAGTCGGCGCTGACCGTCGGCATTCGCGGCATCGTGCCGTTCGATGCCAACCAGACCGCGCGCGACCAGGGCGTCGGCGTCTATATCGACGGTGTCTACCTGGGGCGCCAGCAGGGGCTCAACGCCGGGCTGTTCGATGCACAGCGGATCGAAATCCTGCGCGGGCCGCAGGGCACGCTGTTCGGCCGCAACACCGAAGGCGGCGCGGTCAGCATCGTCACCAAGCAGCCGAGCGGTGAGTTTGGCGGACGGATCGTCGCGGGGCTTGGCAACTTCGGCAGCTACAACGGTGAAGCGCACGTCGATCTGCCGTCGATCGCCAATGTCGCCTTCAAGCTGGACGGGATCGTGCAGCACCAGAATGCGACCGTGAGCAATCCGTTGCCGGGCGCCACTGGCTGGAACTATCACAACCGCGTCGGCGGACGGATCACCGGGCTGTGGAAGCCGGCCGATGGGCTGTCGGTCGAGATTTCCTACGACCAGGCCAAGGACGAAAACACCCCGTTCTACAGTCAGCTGATCAACTACAACCCGCTGGGCCGCGCGGTGGGCACCTATGTCGGCACCACGCTGACCTGCCCGCCGCCCGCCACCAGCTGCATCGCGCCGCTTTCACCGCTGGTGCAGGTCCATGCCGATCGCCAGACCGTGGCCGAAATCGGTGTTCCCCAGCAGCCCAGCGTTGATCGGACCCACGGCCTGGCCGGTACGATCAAGTTCAAGGTCTCGCCGGATCTGGAACTGCGTTCGATCACCGCGTGGCGCGGCGTCGACGCCGAGCAGTGGGACAACTCGGGCGGCGCGCATCGCACGATCTTTGCGCCCAATGCGAACTTCAGCCGCTATTCGCTCTCCAACCTGCGCCAGCGCCAGTTCAGCCAGGAACTGCAGGCGGTGGGCAGCCTGACCGATCTCGATTATGTGATCGGCCTCTACTACTTCACCGAAAACGTGCGTGAATTCGCCGCGACGCCTTCGACCAACCGCTGGAATGCGGACGGCACGAACTATACGATCAACGATGCTCGCACCTGGGAAGTGGCCAACTGGGCCCGCCAGCGCGACAGTCACGCCGTCGCCCACAGCTATGCCGCGTTTGCCCAGGCGACCTGGACTCCGGTCGAAACGCTGCACCTGACGGTGGGCGGGCGCTATACCAAGGACAAGCGCGAGGGCGCGCTGACCAAGGTGCAGAACCGCGTGGTCAATTTCCCCTTCAGCTTTGACAAGAGCCGCTTCGATCCGATGGCGATCGTGGCCTGGGATGCGGCTGACGGGGTCAACCTCTACGCCAAGTATTCGACCGGCTACCGTGCCGGCGGGGCGAACAGCCGTTCGCAGACCTTCGCGCCGTTCAACCCGGAAGAAGTGAAGGCCTATGAAGTGGGCGCCAAGCTTGACTTGCTGGACCGGCGGATGCGGCTCAACCTTGCGGCCTACATGATGGACCGCAAGAACACCCAGATCGACTTCGACAACGTCGACATCGTCCCGACCAGCCCGACCTTCAACCTGCACACCGAAGAAACCTCGAATGCGCCGGGTACGTCCAAGATCCGCGGCATCGAGGCCGAGCTGACACTTCGCCCGATCGAGAACGTGACGCTGGGGGCTTCCTATGCCTATACCTCCACCGACGTTCCGGCGACGCTGAACCCGTTCCTGAGCACGCCGACGACCCCGGTCTTCACCAAGGTGTTCGTGGTTTACACGCCGGAACATGCGGCTTCGGCCTATCTCGACTACGAAATTCCGTTCGGATCGAGCGATGCCAAGGTGAAGTTTCACATCGACGCCAACTACAACAGCAGCCAGTACAGCTTCCAAAACGAGGACGTGAAGGCGGAAGCCAGCTTCATCGTCAACGGCCGGATCGCGATTGCCGACCTGCCGTTGAGCGATGGCGGCCAGAAGCTGACGCTGGCGGCGTGGGGACGCAATCTGCTGAACGAATCGCACATTTTCCGTCGTTCAAACGCCAACAACTCCAGCCTGGGCGCCTATGCGAACTTCAACGCACCGCGCACCTTCGGCTTCGACGCGACGATCAATTTCTAGCATAGAGTTCCATCCGAACTGGGGGCGGGCAACCTTCGGGATGTCCGCCCCCTTTTGTTGCGTGACGGATTTCGCCAATCAGCGCCGTAGTAGCGGTGCCATGCTATCCCCACGAAGTGGGAGACGCGGGATGCGCGGCATTTGGATGATCGTCCTGGGGGTCCTGGCGTCGCTGATAGCGCAGCCTGCCAGGGCAGAAGGGTTCGCCCGCTGCGAGCAGGCCGACTACCTGGCCAGCTTCGACGCGCGGCTGCATCCCGAGCCGTGCGAGGTCGTGGCCAGTGCCACCGTTCATTGGCACGGTGGATCGGCGATCGTGCGGGTAATCCGGCCGCGCTCGCTACCTGCGGGGGACAGCGCCGCAATTGGACGCTTTCTTCAGGAAACCGCAGTCGATGTCGGTCAGGCGATGGACGCGATGGGCGGCGGGCTGACCTTGCCCGAAACCACCATCCTGATGTCCAGCTTCGTCTCTCCGCGTGAGGTGCAGGAAGGGCGGGTGATTCAGAAGGGAACCTGGAAAGCCGAAGCGCTGGGGATTTTTGGCCAGGAATGCCCCGTGAACTACTACAAGTCGCACTATGCCGGAACCGGCGGAGACTTTGTCTTCACCCTGGCCCACGAACTGTTCCACTGTATCCAGTTCGCCAGTTTTCGCGCCATGCCCGATCAGGGCTGGCTGGTCGAAGGCAGTGCGGAATACTTTGCCCATTTGGCCAAGCATCAGGCGACCATCCAGTTCGCCGACCAGTTCAATCAGGCAATCCCCTCGACCGCGCTCGACGCGATGGATTACCCCGCCTTCGTGTTCTACGCCTGGCTGGGCAATGCCAACGGACCGCCCAAGGTGAAGGAGTTCCTGGCCGCAGCACGCTCGATCGACGGAGCGGTGTCTTCCGACATGCTGATGCAGTTCGCCAAGGCCTATTACGAAACCTCGATCCGGCTGCCCGACGGCCGCAGCTTGCCGGTCAGCCCGCCGCCGGGACCGACCGTGGCTGTTCACGGCGCTATGCGGTTCGCCAGTCCGGCGGTTCGGCCCTATACGTTCAGCAGCCAGATGATCGCGTTCGATCGGGGCAAGCGCTTCGAACTGAGCGAAGAGCCGGCGCCGGCGGATTCGCGGACGCTGTGGCGCCAGGGCGGAAGCGGCCTGTTTGGCCCGACTCCGACCACGGTGCGCACGTGCTCGGGCGAGGTCCGCTACCAGGTGATCCGTACCGCCACCCGTTCGGGCCGCGCCGCCAGTTATGGGATCAGCGCCGCTTCGTCCTCGTCGACCGAATGCGCCTGTCCAGCCGGGGTGTGGCAGGAAACGCCGGCCTCGACCCGCAATTCGGTTGAACAATCGGCAACCGGTGGCGGCGGCGCGCACTACATTTCCGGCACGCGCATCCTCACCCTCAATCCCGATCATACCGGATCGTTCACCTACAATGCGGTGGAGAAGGAAAGCAGGACCAGCGCGGAGTTCTGGCTGCACCAGGTGGTCACCGGCGGTACGCATTTCACTTGGAAGGTGGTCAACGGGATACTGCTGACACGCTACACCGGATCGAACAATCTGGTGACGCTCAACAACGAGCTGCACAGCCCGCGCGGTGTCGTCCGCGAAACGCGGCAATCGGGGGCGCAGTCGATCGGCCACAATTTCAATTGCGATGACGGCGGTCTGCATCTGATTGGGCCGCAGGGCTATCGTCCGTCGTTTCTGCCGGCGGGCACGGCTTTCAACTACAATGTCGATATGCATTTCGTCCGCATCGGCGGCGTGCCGGAGGCTGCAGAGGCGCCTTGATCGCTGTGCTTGATTATAACTGACCAGTCAGTTATAAACTGCGCATGGCTCGCCCGACCGTCCCTACGCGCCGCGCCGATATCCTGCTGGCCGCGCGGGACGTGTTCAACGCGCGCGGGTTTGCCGGCACCCGGATGGACGATGTCGCAAGGGCGGCCGGACTATCGAAGGCGGCGCTCTATCTGCAGTTCAGCTCCAAGCAGGCCCTGTTCGAAGCGATGGTAGGCGAATTGATCGAGGCGATGCTGCCGCGCGCGATTCCGGCCGACTTTGGCGCTACTCCGGCAGCGGTGATCCTGCGCAACTTCATCCAGTTCATGAGCCTGCGGATCACCGCGCCCGACATGGCCTTTGTCCCCCGGGTGATCATCGGCGAGGGCGCGAACTTTCCCGAACTTGCCCGGTTCTATCACAGTCACGTCATCACGCGGGGCATGACCATTGTCGAACGGATCGTTCGCCACGGGATGGAGCGCGGGGAATTTTGCAGCGCCGATCCGATCCAGGCGTGCCGCACGATCATCGGCGGCGTGCTGCTGGGCGCGATCTGGAAGAATACCTTTGAACCGGTCGGCGCAGAGCCGATCGACGCGGCAGCGATGGCGGCGGCCCATGCCGATGCCGTGCTGTTCGGCCTGATGACAAGGAGCGCGTCATGAGCGGATTGCCCAAACCCGTAATAGGCATCGTCGCGGTCGCCGTGATTGGCGCAATCGCGTGGTACGCCACGCGGCCGGCAGACGAAGCCAACTGGCTGGGCTATGTCGAGGCGGAGACGATGGTCGTTGCCGCGCCGGTTTCGGGCCGATTGGCGACGCGCGCGGTTGATCGCGGAGCCGCCGTATCGGCGGGTGCGGCGCTATTTTCGCTCGATCCGGAAAGCACCGATGCCGACACCGCACGGCTGGAGGCGCAGGTTGCCGCTGCCCAGGCCCAGGCCGGCGATCTGGGCGCGGCACGCCAGCGCGCACCCGAGATTGCCGTGTCGCGCGCGGCAGAGGCGCAGGCGGCGGCCCTGCTGACCAAAGCCCAGCAGGATTTCGGCCGGATTTCGGCGCTGGCCGCGCGCGGGTTTGCCAGCCGCGCCCAGCTGGAC
>JABFRE010000230.1 GCA_013141325.1 Novosphingobium sp. | reverse complement strand
TCGCGAACCACCTCGACGCAGACCCCGTCGATATCGCTCGCCGTCGCCAGCGCGCGCGGCCACAGATGCAGTGCGGCAAAGGCCAGCAGGCCGGTGCCGGTGCCGATATCGGCAAGGTTGCGCACCAGCACGCCGCGTGCCTTCATGGCGCCTAGCATGGTCAGACACCCGGCGGTGGTGGCGTGCTGGCCGGTGCCGAAGGCCTGGCTGGCAGGGATGGTGTAGTTGCGGATGCCCGGCTCGCGCAGCGGCGGATGGTCGGGCGTGTGGACATGGAACCGGCCCGCGCGGATCGGCTCCAGCCCCTGCTGGCTGGTGGTCAGCCAATCCGTGTCGGGAAGCCGCTCTTCGGCCAGTGTGGGAGCCTTGCGTCCAAACAGCGCGCCGACTGCGGCCTTGTCCGCCCGCGAGGGTTTGCGCGGCAGCCACGCCTCCAGCTGCCAGTCCTCGGGTTTGTCCTCGGCGACTTCGCTGCCCGACAGGACAATCTCCGGATCCCAGTCGAGCGCATCCTCATGGGCCAGCAATGCCGCCTCAATCACTCTGCGCGGGGCGAGGACGCTCAGCTTCCAGCCGCTCACTTCGCGGCGGCTTCCTTGGCGAGCCGCCCGGCCAGCCGTTCGCTGCCGCTCGCGGCATAGGCGATGCAGGCGCGCGGGGTGGACAGCGGCTCCGTGCCGGACAGGCGTTCCAGCAGATCGCTGCCGCCCGGATGCGGGGTGAGCAGCACATCGCAGGGCAGCGCCTCAATCACCCGCAGTCCGGCGCGGGCCGCTTCGACCCGGTCAGGGTGTGCGGTGAAGTGGTAATCGTCGTCGGAAATCGTGCTGATCGAATCCGCATAGGCAATGGTCAGGCATTTGCCCTTGTCACAGCTTTTCCAGGTCCAGCTGGCCGAGCCGGGCGAATGAGTCGGGTTGGCGTGGAGCGAAAAGCGCGTATCGCCGACTTTCAGCATCCCGCCATCGCCCAGCATGCGGTCGACCCGCGCCGGGGTCATCGGTTCCTTCACCAGAAAGCCGAACTGCGGGTCTTCCCGGTCGGGCTTTCCGCTGCGCAGCACTGCGGCGGCGGCCGGAAGCACGACCAGCTGGGCCCCGGTGGCCTTCTGGATCGCCGCCATGCCGCCAACGTGGTCGAAATGCTCGTGCGTCATCAGCAGGTATTTGACCTGGCGCGGGTTGAAGCCCAGCGCCTTGATATTGGCCAGCACATGCGGCGTGGCATCGGCCGGGCCGGTATCGATCAGCACCAGTCCGGCGCTGGTTTCAACCAGCACCACCGTGATCCCGCAGGTCCCGACGTACCAGCTGCGGCCGTGAATGTGCGCGGGCGGGGCGGGATCGGACCAACCATCGCGGGTCCCGCAGGCGGCGACGATGTCCTTGGTCACGCCGGTACGCACCGGCTGGGCGGAGGGTGCTGCGCCGAACAGCGCCAGCAGGGGAAGGGTCAGAAACAGTCTAGCGAACATAGCTTGCTCCATTGGCATCCAGCACGCCGCCGGTCATGCTGTCAGGCGCGTCGAGCGCGCAGAATTCGGCGATTGCCGCGATTTCGTCGGGCGTGGCAACCCGGCCCAGCGGAATATCGGCGAGCAGGCCCGCTCCGCCGCGGCTGGCGAGGTAGTCCCCGGCCATCGCGGTGTCGGTGAAGCCGGGGCAGATCGCATAGCTCATGATCCCCTGCGCGGCGTAGTGGCGGGCAATGGTCTTGTGCAGGGCGATCATCCCGCCCTTGGCCGCCGCATAGTGCCAATGCTCGGGCGAATCGCCACGGTACGCCGCGCGGCTGGCGATGTGGATGATCCGTCCGCTGCTCTGGTCCGCCAGCCACGCCTTGACCGCATAGCGCGAAAGCTCGGCCGCGGCGGTCAGGTTGATCCGCAGGGTGTCTTCCCAGTTGTCGAGCCATTCGATGTCCGAAAGCGCCAGTGGATTGGCGGCGAACTGTCCGGCGTTGTTCACCAGCAGGTCGATCCGCCCGCCTGCCCGGTCGAGCGCCTCGTCCCAGATCCGCGCGGCGGCGGTCGGGTCGGTCAGATCGGCGGCGATAGTCTCGGCATCGCTCGCGCGGGTAGCGTGCCCGATCACCCGCATCCCGCGCGCCCGCAGCCGCGCCACGATTGCCGCGCCAATTCCGCGCGACGATCCGGTGACGAGGGCGGTGGGCTGGCTCATACCCGATCATTGGCGCAGGCTGCGTGCTTCGACAAGCGCCGGGGATGCACCAGGGCGGAATTCATCTGCACATTCGCCGTTTCGCCTGCTTGCACGGCCCCGCGTTTTGGTTATGGGGAGGCGCAGCGCGGCATTTGCTCCGCGCGCAGTTTTCGAAGGGGAACGCCCGCATGGCCGGCAGCACAAACCGTCCGCTTTCGCCGCATATGCAGATCTGGCGCTGGGGTCCGGCGATGCTGGTATCGATCCTCCATCGCATTTCGGGCAATGGCCTCGCTTTGGTCGGCCTCGCCGTGCTGCTGTGGTGGCTGGGGGCGCTGGCCAGCGGTCAGGCGGCTTATGACAGTTTCATCGCGCATGCCGGGGCCTGGTATGGCCGGGTCGTGCTGGTCGGGCTGACCTGGGCCTTCTTCAACCACATGGCCTCGGGCCTGCGCCACTTCGTGCTCGACATCGGTGCCGGGTTCGAACTCAAATCCAACGCTTTCTGGTCGGTAGTGACGCCGCTCGTCGCCCTGGTGCTGACGATCGCCGTCTGGGCCAGTGTGCTGCTTCGTTAAAGGGATCGGACGAACATGGGTAACGGAACCAATATCGGGCGGGTGCGGGGCCTGGGCTCTGCGCATTCGGGTGCGCACCACTGGCTGGTCCAGCGCTTCACCGCGATCGGCAATCTGGTGCTGGGGTTGTGGCTGCTGTTCACGCTGCTGGGGCTGAACGACCTCCACTATGCCACGGTCCGCGAATGGATCATGCGGCCGGTCCCGGCCACCGCACTGGGACTGTTCGTGCTCAGCACCTTCTGGCACGCGCGGCTAGGACTGCAGGTTCTGATCGAGGATTACGTCCACGAGCATGCCAACAAGTTCGCCGTGATGGCGCTGCTCAACCTTGCCACCTTCGCCGGGGCCGCTTTCGGCCTGCTGTGCGTCGTCCGCCTCGCGCTCGGAGCCTGATCCATGACTGCGCCTGCCTACAAGATCATCGATCACACCTATGATACCGTCGTTGTCGGCGCCGGCGGATCGGGCCTGCGCGCCACGATGGGCAGTGCCGAAGCCGGCCTCAAGACCGCCTGCATCACCAAGGTGTTCCCCACCCGCAGCCACACTGTGGCGGCCCAGGGCGGGATCGCTGCCAGCCTGATGAACAATTCGCCCGATCACTGGACCTGGCACATGTTCGATACCGTCAAGGGATCGGACTGGCTGGGCGATCAGGACGCGATCGAATACATGGTCCGCGAGGCTCCGCAGGCGGTGTACGAGCTGGAGCATGCCGGGGTGCCATTTTCGCGCAATCCCGACGGCACGATCTATCAGCGCCCGTTCGGCGGCCACATGCAAAACATGGGCGAAGGCCCCCCGGTGCAGCGTACCTGCGCTGCGGCAGACCGCACCGGCCACGCCATGCTCCACGCGCTCTACCAGCAGAGCCTGAAGTACGACGCCGACTTCTTCATCGAATACTTCGCGATCGACCTGATCATGCAGGACGGTGAGTGCCGCGGCGTCATCGCGATGTGCATGGACGATGGCTCGATCCACCGCTTCCGCGCCAAGGGCGTGGTCCTGGCGACTGGCGGCTATGGCCGCAGCTATTACACCGCGACCAGCGCCCACACCTGCACCGGCGACGGTGGCGGGATGGTGCTGCGCGCAGGGCTGCCGCTGCAGGACATGGAATTCGTCCAGTTCCACCCGACCGGCATCTACGGCGCGGGCGTGCTGATCACCGAAGGTGCGCGCGGTGAGGGCGGCTACCTCACCAATTCCGAGGGTGAGCGGTTCATGGAACGCTATGCCCCCAGCGCCAAGGATCTGGCCAGCCGCGACGTGGTCAGCCGCTCGATGGCGCTGGAAATCCGCGAAGGGCGCGGGGTTGGTCCGCACAAGGACCACATCTACCTCCACCTCGATCACATCGACCCCAAGGTGCTGGCCGAACGCCTGCCAGGGATCACCGAAAGCGGCAAGATCTTCGCCGGTGTCGACCTGACCCGCCAGCCGCTGCCGGTGGTGCCGACGGTGCACTACAACATGGGCGGCATTCCGACGAACTACCACGGCGAGGTGATGACCATCGGCGCCGACGGCAATCCCGAAACGGTCGTCCCCGGCCTGTTCGCGGTGGGCGAAGCGGCCTGCGTTTCGGTCCATGGCGCCAACCGGCTCGGCTCGAACTCGCTGATCGATCTGGTGGTGTTCGGCCGCGCCGCCGGGCATCGTCTGAAGGAACTGATCACCCCGCAGTCCGCCCACGCCGAATTGCCAGGGGACAGCGCCGATCTGGCGCTCACCCGGCTCGATCACTTCCGCCACGCGCAGGGCGGATCGCCCACCGCCGAAGTGCGCACCGAAATGCAGCGCTGCATGAGCCAGCACGCCGCGGTGTTCCGCACCGACGAGGTGATGGCCGAAGGCAAGGTCAAGCTGGCCAAGACCTATGAACGGATGCAGGACATCCACGTGTCCGACCGCTCGCTGATCTGGAACAGCGACCTGATCGAGACGCTGGAGCTCGACAACCTGATCAGTCAGGCCTCGGTCACGCTGCACGGCGCGCACAACCGCAAGGAAAGCCGCGGCGCCCACGCGCACGAGGACTTCCCCGACCGCAACGACAAGCAGTGGATGAAGCACACCGCCGCCTGGTTCGAAGGCTGGGGTGGCAAGGGCGGCAAGGTGCGGCTCGACTACCGCCCGGTGCACGAATTCACGCTGACCGACGACGTGGACTACATCAAGCCGAAGAAGCGAGTGTATTGAGGGTGCTGTCACCGTCGCTACGGCGGTGCATCCTGAACAACTCGTAGGTCGCGAAACGGTCCCTTCAGGACGGACAAGCGCCGGATTTTCGCAAGATCGCGCTCTGTTCAGGGGCTGAGCGAGACGCGTGTGGTGCAGCACCCATGCAGTTGGCGCGCAGCTCACGCAGGAATTCGCCGAATTCGAGTTCTTTCCCCTGCCTGCCCGCGGCCTTGAATACCACGTCAATTTCTCCTTCAAAACGCGCGGTCAATTGGGTAGCTTGACCCCATTCAACAGATTCCGAATTGGGCGCGATCTATGAAAATCCGGAAATTCCCGTTCCTCGCCAGTTTCGCGCTGGCGGTCTCGGCGTTCCAGCCGACCTTGGCTCAGGACACCCTGACTGTCACGGCTCCCGGCAAGGAGCAGCTCAGCAACTGGTTGGAAGCAACGACCAAGCATTTTGTTCTGGTCGGAGAAGTGTCGGAGGCCGAGCTGCGCCACCGCGCGATCCGGCTGGAGCGTATGCACGCCGCGCTGGCCACAATTGCGCCGGAGACGAATGAAAACCGCCTGCTGATCTATCTGACCGACGGGATCATGCCGATCCAGCGCATGGCCCATGCCGACAACATTGCCGGGTACTACATTCCCACCGCGGCCGGCGCCTTTGCCGTTTCGCCCGAGGATTTCGTCAACCGGATGCAGGGCTGGACGCCCGAGACGGTGCTGTTCCACGAATATACCCACCACATGCTGCTGCAAACCAATGGCGAGTATTTTCCGGGGTGGGTCAGCGAAGGTCTGGCGGAACTGTTTGCGACGGCCAAGATCAAGCAAAACGGCGATGTCGAAATCGGAGCGCCCAATCAGGCGCGCGCGATCCAGATGGCTTTCGAATTCGGCAGTCGCTGGTCCGCGACGCGTCTGCTGAAGAGCGACCTTGTCAAGAACACCAAGGAAGAAACGATCGAGAAATACACGCGTGGCGGCGTGATGGTCCATTACCTGCTGATGGATCCGACCCGGGCTCCCAAGTTCACCCGCTTCATCAAGCTGGTCAATCAGGGGGTTGACCCGGTGGAAGCCGGCACCACGGCCTTTGGCGATCTGGGCGCGCTCGACCGGGCGCTGGATGTCTATATCAAGCGCCGGGGAATCCAGACCCGCGTGATGACCGCCGACAGCCTCAAGGCCTCAACCGATGTGACCATCCGGCCGCTGCGCGTGGATGAAGCGGAAGCGCTGCCGATCCGACTTGAATCGGCGACAGATGAAGAGCGCGAACACGCCAAGGGTCTGGTGCCCGCGGCGCGGCGGTTGGGCGGAAAGTATCCCGGCAGTGCCGTCGCCCAGCAGGTGGTTGGGCAGGTTGAATACGAGGCCGAAAACTATCCCGAAGCCGAAGCGGCGGTTGATCGCGCCTTGGCGATCGAGCCGAAGAATTTCGCGGCGATGCTCTTGAAGGGGCGGGTGCTGGGCCAGAAGGCTATCGGTACCAAGGCGTCGGCGGATTGGTCTGCCGCCCGCGCCTGGTTCGTGCGCGCCAACCAGATGGATCCCAATCATCCGTATCCGTTCGTGCTGCTCTACGACAGCTATTTCGCGGCTGGACGCACCGCGCCGCCGCAGGTGGTGGTCGGGCTGCGGCGGGCGGTGGTGCTTGCGCCGCAAGATCCGGGCGTGCGCGTCCGAATGGCGTTGCAGATGATCCGTGAGGGCGATCTGGCCGGCGCCAAGACGGTGATCGCGCCCGTCTCGTTCAATTCCGAAGGTGATCCCGATTCGCCGGCAGCCAAGTTCTACCCCGTGCTCGCAGCCGGCACCGACAAGGACGCGTTGCTCGTCAAGGCGACCGAGATGAAGGTCCCGGTCAACAGCTTCTTCCCCAGGAAGAAGGAAAAGAAGGGCGTGGGCGAAAAATCGTCGGTGCGGTCAAACTGACGCCGTCCGCGCTGCTCGCACCAGCGCTCCTTCCTTTCGCGGCCGGGTGAGCGGCTGAGATTCGTTCCTGTCAGGCC
>JABFRE010000203.1 GCA_013141325.1 Novosphingobium sp. | reverse complement strand
GGGCGTGCCCTCCGGTGAGTTCAGGATCGGCCTTGCTGCGCACGATCTGGCCGGGGCGCTGGGCGCGCCCGAGGTCGTGCTGAGCTGGGCCGACCGCGACGAGGCCGGACCGGTGATCGCCAGCCGCTTCGTGCTGCGGGTCGAAGCGTTGCTGGGCGAGCTCGCCGAGGCGCACCGCGAGCACCGCGCGGTCGAGCTGGCGCGCAGCATCGACCGCGCCGCGCCTGCGCCGCTCTATCCGCGTCCGGCGCCCCGTCCGTCCGCCGCCCAGCGCGATGTGCCGCTGGCGGTGACCGCGATCGACCGGCTGCGCTCCGACCCATACCAGTTCTATGCCCAGGCGATCCTCGGCCTGCGCGCGCTCGACCCGCTCGATGCGGAACCGACCGCAGCGTGGAAGGGAACCGTGGTCCACAAGGTGCTGGAAGACTGGCACAAGGCCGGGGGCCGCGCCGGGGCTCTGCTGGCGCTGGCATCGGACGAACTGGCGGCGATGCAGGCCCATCCGCTGGTCCGCAGCCTGTGGTGGCCGCGGCTGGCCAAGGCGCTCGAATGGATCGACGCGGAGATAGCCGCGCTGGCGCAGGACGGGCGCCTGGTTGTCGCCAGCGAGATCAAGGGCGAGATGGAATTTGCCGGCGTGCGGGTCCACGGTCGCGCCGACCGGATAGACCGTACCGCCGACGACGCGCTGGCCGTGGTCGATTACAAGACCGGCGCCCCGCCGTCGGGCCGGATGGTCGAGCAAGGTTTTGCCCTGCAATTGGGCGTGCTGGCGCTGATCGCCCGCGACGGGGGCTTTGCCGGGATCGCAGGCGAGCCGGACATCTTCGAATACTGGTCGCTGAGCAAGACCCGCGACAGCGATGCGTTTGGCTATCGCTTCGAACCGGTGAAGGAAGGCCGCAAGCAGTCCGGCCTGCCGCGCGGCGAGTTCCTTGAGCGGATCGAGGCCTATCTGCGCGAGGCGATCGCGCTGTGGATCAAGGGCGACGAACCGTTTACCGCCCGGCTCAATCCCGACATCGGCGGATACAACGACTACGATCAGCTGATGCGGCTGGACGAATGGCAGGCGCGCGGGCTGGCCGAGGGGGAGCAGCCATGAGCCGCCTGTGGCCCCTGACCGGCGAGCAGCGCCCCGCCGTCGATCCTGGCGAAGTGGTCTGGCTGTCCGCTTCGGCCGGTACCGGCAAGACCCAGGTCCTTTCAGCGCGGGTGCTGCGGCTGCTGCTTCAGCCGGACGTTTCGCCATCCCAGATTCTGTGCCTGACCTTCACCAAGGCCGGAGCAACCGAGATGGCTGGCCGGATCAACGCGGTGCTGGCCAGTTGGGTGCGCGCGCCCGATACCGATCTGTTCCGCGATCTGGAAGCGATCGGCGCACCCTCTGGCCCGGACGCCCAAGCACGAGCGCGCAAGCTGTTTGCCGAGGTGCTCGATTGCTCTGGCGGGGGGCTGAGGATCGATACGATCCATGCCTTTGCCCAGTGGCTGCTGGCCGCGTTCCCGCACGAGGCGGGGCTGGTGCCGGGCGTCAAGGCGATGGAAGACCGCGACCGGCAGCTGCTGCTGCGCGAGGTGCTGGCCGATCTGCTTGTCGAAGCCGAACGCAGCAACGATGTGGCCACGCTGGATGCGCTGGCGACGCTCTCGCTGCGGCTTGGTCCCGATGAGGTCGAGCGTTATCTGCTGCGCTGCGCCGATGCGCGCGAGGCGTGGCACGGGGCCGGGGCCTGGCAGCCGCCGATGGAAGCCGGTATGCGCCGGCTGGTTGGACTGCCGGCCGATGCCGATGCGGCCTCGGCGCAAGAGCTGTGCAGCGACGGCGTGTTCGACAGCGAGGCGCTGCGTTGCTGCCTGGCGGCTTACAGCCAGTGGAACGGCAAGCGGGGGCAGGAAGGCCGGGTTGTGATCGCCGATTGGCTATCAGCCGATCCCGCCGGGCGGCTGGCCGCCTTGCCCGATCTGGCGCGGGTGCTGTTCACCCAGAAGGACACCGTCAAGGACGTGGCGAGCCTGGAGAAGTTCGAGGAAAGCTTTGGCCTGGCCGCCGAAAACGTCCTCGCCTCGGTGCTTGCGGTGCGCGAGCGGCAGGCGCTGGTCGCCCTGGTGGCCTGGCTGACCCCGGCGCTGGAGCTGGGCCGCAAATTCGCGCTGGCCTGGGACGAGGCCAAGGCCCGCGCCGGGTTCATCGATTTCGACGATCAGATCCGCCGCGCCGCGCATCTTCTGACCCAATCGAACCTGGCCGACTGGATCCGCTACAAGCTCGACCGGCGCTTCGATCACGTCCTGGTCGATGAAGCGCAGGATACCAACGCCGCGCAGTGGCGGATCATCGACGCGCTGGTCGGCGATTTCTTCAGCGGCGAGGGCGCCCACGGCGACACGTTGCGCACACTGTTCGTGGTCGGGGATTACAAGCAGGCGATCTTCCGCTTTCAGGGCACCAGCCCGGAAAACTTCGAAGCCGCGCGCCAGCGGGTCCGCGCCTCGATGCAGGGCGCGGCGGACAATGCGGCGCGGCTGCGCTCGGGCAGCGGTCTGCGTTCGCTGCAGGAACTGGGGCTCGGTACCAGTTTCCGCACCGCGCAATCGGTACTGCACTTCGTCGACCGGGCGATCGGGACGATCGGGTCCGCCAGCTTTGGCCTGGCCGAGGCACCGCCGCCCCATGTCGGAGAGGACCGGCCCGGACTGGTAACCTTGTGGCGCGTGGTCGGCGGGGATGACGATGCCGCGGCCGACGACGAAGAGGGCGAGGAAGGGTGGTTCGCCCGCTCCGACCGGAAGCTCGCCGATCGGATCGCCCGTCAGGTCCGCCGCTGGATGGACCACGGCTTTCCGTTGGTCAAAGGCGGTGCGAGGCGTGCGACGCCCGGCGATGTGCTGGTGCTGGTGCGCAAGCGCAAGGAATTGGCTGGACTGATCGTCGGCCGTCTTCACGCTGCGGGCGTGCCGGTGGCGGGGGTCGATCGCCTGCGCCTCGCCGCGCCGCTGGCAGTGCGCGATCTGCTGGCGGCGCTGCGCTTTGCCGCCCAGCCGTTTGACGATCTCAACCTTGCGTGCCTGCTGACCTCGCCCTTGCTGGGCTGGAGTCAGGACGATCTGCTGGCGCACGGCTACCGGGCCGACCGGCTGTCATTGTGGGATCATCTGCGCCGCACCCGCGCGCCGCTGATCGATGCCACCATGCGCCAGCTGGGCGAGCTGCTTCGGATTGCCGATTTCGAACCGCCGCTGGCGCTGCTGCACTGGATTCTGGCCGGACCGTGGCAGGGTCGGCGCCGGCTCGTTGCGCGACTGGGCGCAGAGGCGGGCGATCCGATCGACGAATTGCTCAACGCCGCCAGCGCCTACGCCGCCAACGAAGTGCCCAGCCTGCAAGGCTTCCTGCGCTGGTTCGATGCGGGGGAGGGCGAGCTCAAGCGCGAAGCGGGCAAGCACAGCGATCAGGTGCGGGTGATGACCGTCCACGGCGCCAAGGGCCTGCAGGCGCCGATCGTGATCCTGGCCGATGCGGCCGACAATCCCGAGCGGTCGCTGGGCAGCCCGCTGGTGCTGGACGATCCGTTTGGCGGGGATGCCGATCCGCGCGGTCTGCCGCTGCCGACACTGCGCCGCGCCGAACGGGTCGGCCGGATCGCCGAAGCCGACGCCAAGGCCAAGGCCGAGGAACGCCAGGAGCACTGGCGGCTGCTCTATGTCGCTATGACCCGCGCCGAAGAAGCCCTGTTCATCGCCGGGGCGCTGGGCCCCAAAGAGAAGGTTCCGGCGCCGGAGAGCTGGTATGCGCGGCTGGGAGAACTGCTGCTGGACGAAGACTGGCGCGACGATCCGATCTGGGGCGGGCGGATCGAGCACGGCGACGCTGCGGCGCTGATCGCGCCGCCAGCTGTTGCCCGATCGGCGCAATTGGCGCTGCTGCCGCCGTGGCTGGAACGTCCAGTCGCCGCCGAGCCGCGTCCCCCGCGTCCACTGGCACCTTCGGCGCTGGGCGAAGACCTCGCTGCCGATCCGCCCTGGCCGCCGGAGGTCGGGCGGGCGGCCGCGCGGCGCGGGGTGCTGCTCCACCGGTTGCTCGAACGCCTGCCCGATGTTCCGGTACCGGACCGCATGGCGTCGGCGCTGGCCTGGCTTGCGCGGGCGGCGATCGATCTTGACGGGCCCGCGCGCGCCGAAATGGCAGCCTCGGCACTGGCGGTACTCGGCGCCAGCGAATGGGCCGATCTCTTTGCCCCCGGCGCACTCGCCGAAGTGCCCATTGCGGCGGTGGTCGGCGGCCAGGTGGTGGCGGGCACGATCGACCGGATGACCATCGACGCGGAGCGGATCCGGCTGGTCGATTTCAAGACCGCCCGCCGCCCGCCGACCAGCCTTGACGAAGTGCCGGCGGCGATCCTGCGGCAGATGGCAGCCTATGCCGCCGCGCTGGAGGCGGTTTATCCCGGGCGGCGGGTGGAGGCGGCCTTGCTCTACACTCAGACGCCGATGCTGCTGGCGATCCCGGATGCGTTGCTGGCGGTGCACAAGCAGGCGTTGCCCACAGCCTAGCAATCCTTTGCGGCGGCGGGCGTTGCCAATGGCGCGCGGCGCCCTAGATTGGATGCCAAGACAGACAGGAGATTCCCATGGCCACCAAAGCCGTTACCGATGCCAGCTTCGCCGCCGATGTGCTGGCCAGCGACAAGCCCGTTCTGGTCGATTTCTGGGCCGACTGGTGCGGTCCGTGCAAGATGATCGGCCCCAGCCTTGAGGAAATCAGCGAGGAGCTGGCCGACAAGGTGACAATCGCCAAGGTCGATATCATGGAAAACACCGACATTTCGTCGAAGTACGGCGTGCAGTCGATCCCGCTGATGATCCTGTTCAAGAACGGCGAGCCGGTTGCGCACAAACTGGGCGCCGCGCCCAAGAGCCAGCTCAAGAGCTGGCTGGAAGGCGAGCTTTAGAGGGCGGCCAGCCGCCCAGCCAGTTCGTCGAACAGCGCCGGGCTGGCCGCGCCGATCAGGCCGGGCAGGTGCGCTTCGTCGACCCGGTAAGGGCGCCCGTCGGGGCGCGCCACCTTGCCGCCTGCTTCGTTGACGAACAGCACGCCCGCCGCATGATCCCAGGCCAGGGTGCGCTCGAAGATCGACAGATCGTTGATCCCCATGGCGATGCGCGGATACTGTTCGGCGGCGCAGCGCGGAATGTCGACCAGCTGATAATGCGGGGCGATGTGCGCCTTCATCGCGGCGCGGCGATCCGGATCCATGAACACCAGCGAGATGGCCGCGACGGGCGGAGACTGCCCTGAGGTTTGCGCGCGCAGCGGCTCGCCCATCAGGAAGGCTCCGCCGTCCTTCAAGGCATGGCAGAATCGCCCGGTCAGCGGGTCATAGATCCATCCGGCAACGGTCTCTCCGCCCTCGCTCAGCGCCACCAGCACCCCGAACGGGCCCTTGCCTGCGGCGAAGTTGTTGGTGCCATCCACCGGATCGATGATCCAGCACAGGTCGTCACCCAACCGATCGAGCAGCGACGGATCGGCGCTCGCCGCTTCCTCGCCGACGATGGTCGCTTCGGGCAGGATTTTCGCCAGCCCTTCAGCCAGGATCAGTTCCGCCTCGCGGTCCGCCACGGTGACCAGCTCGTTGCCGCCCTTGTCGATGATCTGGCCGGCGGTGAGCGTCTGGAAGCGCGGCATTATGGCCTTTTCGACCGCTTCAATGATCACCGGATAGACTGCACCCGTAAGGGCATCGACGGTCACGAACGGTAGTCCGCGTTGATCGAGATGTAGCCGTGGGTCAGATCGCAGGTCCACACCGTGGCACGCCCTTCGCCAAGGCCCAGGTCGACCTGGATCGTGATCTCGCGCCCCTTGAGGTGCGCCGCCATCGGCGCCTCGTCATAGTCGGCCAGCGGTTGTCCGTCGCGCGCGGCCCAGGTGCCGCCAAAGCCGATCGAAAGCCGGTCCCGGTCCGCCGGTTCGCCCGCCTTGCCCACTGCCATCACCACGCGGCCCCAGTTGGCGTCTTCTCCGGCAATCGCCGTCTTGACCAGCGGCGAATTGGCAATGCTCAGCCCGACATTGCGCGCACTATCATCCGAAACCGCCCCGGTTACCGCCACTTCGATGAATTTCTGCGCACCTTCGCCGTCGCGGACCACCAGATGGGCGAGCTGGCGGCAGACATCGTCCAGCGCTGCGGCAAAGGCATCGGCGCCGGGGCAACCCTCGCAATTGAGCTGCTGGTTGCCAGCTGCACCGGTGGCAAAGGCCAGCACGGTGTCGCTGGTGGAGGTATCGCTGTCGACCGTGATGCAGCTGAAGGTGCGCTGGTTGGCCGCGCTCAGCAGCTCCTGCAGAAACCCGGGGGCAATCGCGCAATCGGTGAACACATAGCCCAGCATGGTCGCCATGTCGGGCGCGATCATCCCGCTGCCCTTGATGATCGCGGCAAGGGTTACCGTCTTTCCGCCGACCACCGCCTGGGCCGTGGCGCCCTTGGCAAAGGTATCGGTGGTGCCGATGGTTTGCGCGGCTTCTTCCCAGCTGCACGGCTCGGCCGCCAGTGCTGCGGCTATCCCGGCCTGCGCCTTGTCCTTGGGCAGCGGCACCCCGATCACCCCGGTGGAAGAGACGAACACCTGCTCGGGCGGGCAGCCCAGATGGCCTGCGACCTGCCTCATGATCTGCTCTACCGCCTCGCGCCCGCGATAGCCCGTGAAGGCGTTGGAATTGCCGGCATTGACCACCAGCGCCCGGGCCCGGCCCTGCGCCGCATGGGCGCGGCCCAGCTCCACTTCGGACGAGCAGCAGACGTTGCGGGTAAACACCCCCGCCACCGCCGTGCCCTCGGCCAGCTCGACATAGGTCAGATCGCAGCGCCCCCAATCCTTGTACCCCGCACGCGCCACGCGCGGCGTCACCCCCGCGATGGCAGGCAGCCCGGGGAAGGGCCGG
>JABFRE010000176.1 GCA_013141325.1 Novosphingobium sp. | reverse complement strand
GGTCGATGGTCACCGCCGGGGTCGATTGCGGCAGCACCTTCGAAGCGAGCACGGCGTTGCGCCCCACCTGCCCGGCCTGCTGCCCGCCCTGGCTGACGCAGCCCATGATCACGTCCTCGACCGCCGATGGATCGACACCCGTACGCGTCACGAGCGCATCGAGCGTATGGGCCGCCAGATCGACCGGATGAACCCCGGCCAGACGCCCACCCCGGCGGCCACCTGCGGTCCTGACGGCATCGACGATATAGGCAGTTGGCATGACGGGTTCCTTCTCCAAGCGCTTTAATCGTTCGATTAAATGCTACAGCTGCGGGCGTCAATGCCGGCGTTGGCCTGACCAGAGCCGACACAGTGCGGGAACGCGCTCCAGGCAGGACAACATTGTTGCGGTTTGGCAACATTCCCAACGTAAGCGTGAAAAATCGGGGAAACGAGTTTTTGGCCTGCAGAATTTCGTGTTAGCACCCAAGAATCAAATCGGCGGGGGCTGGTTGGATTGGTGTGGATGGCTTTCAAGGCCCCGTCATTTCTTGAATTCAGTGCCGGCCTGGCACTTCCTGGCAAGGGGCAGTTGAGTGAAAATTGCGATCGTAAAGTCCGCCTTGCGCAGCGCCACGTGCGTGGCAGCGCTCACCATGGTCTCGGCCACCGCCTTCGCGCAGGATGCCGCACCCGCTGAAGCCACCGAAACCGCATCGGATGACGAAGCTATCGTCGTCATCGGTTCGCGCATCGGCAGCGTGACCCCTTATAACAGCCCCGATCCGATCACGATCGTCAGCCCCGAAATTGCCAAGTCCGAAGGAAAGTTCAATCTGGCCGAAGCGCTGCAAAGCTCGCCGATTGCTTCTGGCTCGACCCAGATCACCTCGGCACTTTCGTCCAACTTCGTCACCAACGGCGGTCCCGGCGCGCAGACGATCGATCTTCGCGGCCTGGGCGCCAACCGCACCCTGGTGCTGCTCAACGGTCGCCGCGCCGGTCCTGCTGGAACGCGCGGGGGCGTGTCCTCGTTCGATCTCAACGTGCTGCCGCTGTCGATCATCAACGACATTCAGATCCTCAAGACCGGCGCTTCGTCGATCTACGGATCGGACGCAATCGCGGGCGTGGTCAACATCAAGACCGCGAGCAAGATCGACGGGTTCCGTCTCGATCTCAACGTTTCGGCTCCGCTTGACAGCGGCGGCGAAGAATACCGCGGCAGTCTGGCCTGGGGAAAAACGTTCGACCGCGGCCACTTCATGATTGCTGGCGACTATTCGCACACCAACGAGCTGAAGCGTGGGGACCGCGCCTATCTGGCTTGCCCGGAAGCCTATACCTTCCGCACCGACGGCAGCCGCGCCGATCTGATCGATCCTCGCACCGGGCAGCCGAAGTGCGAAGACCTACGCTGGGGGCATGTCTGGACCTACAACTTGATCGGAAACCTGCGGCTTGACGGTACTGGTCCCAACAACGGGACCAACACCTCGATCGGCGGCGTGGTGTTGATGCAGTATCAGTATCCTGGCGAAACACTCGGCATCCCGGCTTTTGGCGCGCCCGCCTTCTCGGGCGACTTTGCCGCACCGGCTGGCTGGTTCCCGACCGGATACAGCGCCGCGTCGACTGCAGTGCAGAATTCCTACCACCCGTTCATCGAAGAACAGACGATCATCCCAGAAACCGATCTCTACACGATCTATGCCGAAGGCGCCTTTGAGGTGTCGGATTCGGTCGAACTGTTCGGTGAATTCCTGTTCAACTCGCGCAAGAGCTACCAGAACGGCTGGCGCCAGTTCTGGAACTTCGGCTATACCGGTGACCTTTACGGCACCGGGGGCGGCAACCTCTACAACTATTGGGGCGGCGGCTGGCAGGGCGTCAACCTCATCAGTCCGACCGGAATCACCAACCATGCCGATAACAGCCAGCGGGTTGACTACTACCGCGGCGTCGGCGGCCTACGCGGCGATTTCGGTGGCGGCAACTGGCATTACGAAGTCTTCGGTCAGTACAGCAAGAGCATCGGCAAGTACCGGTCCGAACAGATCCTGCAGGATGCCTACAACACGGGCCTTTACCAAACCTCTTCGTGTGTTGGGCAGGTAACGCCGCTTTCGAACCGTCAATGCATCGATATTCCCTGGGCTGACCCTTATTTCCTGGCTGGCCAATGGACCCCGGCACAAACCGGGTTCCTGATCGACTGGGAGGAAGGCAAGACCGTCTATACCCAGTTAACGGGTGAAGCGTCGGTGAATGGCAAACTGTTCGAACTTCCGGCTGGCCCGTTGGGTCTTGCCGCCGGTGTCACCATCCGCGAGGACAAGATCAACGACACCCCCGGCGCGATTACTCTGGCATCCAACGCTTGGGGCGCATCCTCGGGCGGAATTACGGCCGGCAAGAGCGTGACCAGCGAGGCCTTCGGTGAACTCAGCATTCCGATCTTTGCCGACAAGCCGTTCTTCAAGGATCTGACTCTGTCGCTGGCGGG
Organism: Novosphingobium sp.; assembly: GCA_013141325.1. Lineage (GTDB taxonomy): Bacteria > Pseudomonadota > Alphaproteobacteria > Sphingomonadales > Sphingomonadaceae > Novosphingobium. The sequence continues at coordinate 4,481 of JABFRE010000176.1, read as the reverse complement.
CCGTCTGACCAACGTCAAGGCAACCAAGGCTTCGAACGGCCAGTCCGCTTCGGACAACGGCAATTTCACCTACAAGGTAGGCCTGAACTGGGCCGTCAACGATTGGGTGCGATTCCGCGGCAGCTATGGCACCTCGTTCCGAGCTCCGGCGCTGTTCGAGCAGTTCTTGGCGGATGAGACCAGCTTCATCGCTCAAGGGCGTATCGATCCCTGCATCGGTTGGGCTCAAGGTCTGGTTAATGGATCGACAAGTCAGCGCGTTGCCGACAACTGCGCGGCCGATGGGATTCCGGGCAACTACACTGGCAGCGCAATCACGGCTACGACCGTTGCCTCGGGCGGGCTTGGGGTGCTGCAATCCGAAACGTCGAAGGCCAAGACATTCGGTGTCGTCCTGACGCCGAAGTTCGAAGGACTGTCGGACACAAGGCTCAGTCTTGCGGTTGACTACTACGACATCAGGGTCAACGGCGAAATTTCTCAACTTGGCGGAGCCAACATCCTGTTCGGCTGCTACAATTCCGAATCTTTCGCGACTGAACCGCTCTGCAATCTGTTCGCGCGCGGGACCCCGACGGCGCCATTCCAGGTCACCACGATCCAGGATAAGTTCGTGAACATCGCCAGCCAGCGCAACAGCGGCATCGACGTTGAGGCGCGATTCGAACAGAAGATGGGAAGTCTTGGAACCTTCACGCTTACTGGCGGCATGTCCTGGCAGCTCAAGGACGATATTACCTTGTTGCCGGGTTCGGTTCCCCAGTCATCCAACGGTGAAGCTGGCTCTCCGAAATGGGTAGGTGACTTCCGTGCTAATTGGGCTCACCCCTCGGGCTTCTCGCTGTTTTATGGCATAAACGTGATCGGCGGGACCAGCGACGACGGTGATTTCCTTCGCGCGCGCAACAACAATCCCTGCATAAATTCGATCAACAACCAAGGTACCGCGACTACTGCGGATGATATTCCGATTCGTGGCCTCTATTGTCCGGATCTGACTCTTTCGCCGACGTTCTACCACAACATCTCGGTGTCGCAGGACATTCTGGGCAAGTTTACGATCACTGCGGGCATCAGCAACCTGTTCGACACCCGCCCGCCGCGGGTTTCGGTGCTGAACGGCGGTACCATTACGACGCTCGGCCCGGTTGCCTATGCGTCGCAGTACGGGTTCCGCGGTCGGCGCGCCTTCATCAATGCGTCGGCGAAGTTCTAAGCAACCTTATCGATCGCAACGAACGCTTCGGGGCGGCATGGCAACATGCCGCCCCTTGTGTTAGGCAGATCTGCAGGAGCACCCAGCCGAATGCCCGAAGTCCTTGTCCAGCGGGACAACCTAGATGCCGAAAACGCGCGATTCGAACAGGCAGCGCTGACCAGAGGCATATTCCTCAATTCGGTTCCCAAAAGCGGAAGCCATCTGCTGCGCAATATCGTGCGGATGTTCGTTCCCGTAGCCCAGCACTACACCGCCGATTTCATCCAGTGGCCCAACCTGCAACAGCACAAGGGGGCCTTTTCTGCCGTCCAGCCGCGACTCAGCTGGGGTCATCTGTTGTTTGCCGATGCTTCGGCGATCGAAACCGCCCCCACCAACCGGATCCTGCTCTACCGAGATCCGTATGACTGGGTCATTGCCCGCGCCCGCTTCATGCTGTCCGAGCAGTTTCGCGGCAATGTCGATCATCTGCGCTCAGGCGTGCTTGACGCCGACGAGTTGCTGACAATGATGATCTTTGGCCTGCCCGGCACACTGCCATCGTTGAACGCAATCTACGAATTGAACGCCGCGGCCTGGCTGGGATCGCGCTGCCATGTCGTCCGCTTCGAAGATCTGCATGCCCACGTGGACACCCTCGAAACAGGCGAGGCCGAGGCGTTCTTCACCGCCCTGCTGGACGCTTGCGGCATCGCGGTTCCGGCCGACTGGCGCGAACGGGTGAAGGTGGGGGCGGACCGGCGCGAGAGCGCCACAGCGCGGGAAAACCTGACCGGGATAGAGCTTTCCCTGCCCAAGACGCTCGGTGAACGGCACCGGGCGTTGGTAGATTATCAGGCCCCTGGGCTGCGCCAGATTCTGGGCTACACCTGATATGGCGGGCACAGTCGGCACGGTTGGGGTGGTTGCCAAACCGCTGGTTTCGCAAGCACGCCAGCAGATTGCCAACGGCCGCTTCGAAGCGGCGGCACAAGCATTGATCGGCTATTTGCGGCAGGCGCCGAACGATGGTGAAGCTCTGGGTCTGCTCGGGCGAAGCGCCATGATGCTGGGAGCACTTGGTCAGGCGGAGCAGTTCCTGCGGCGGGCGCTTGCGAGCGGCGCCAATGGCCTCGAGGTTTACCGCGACCTGATTTCGGTACTCAATCAGCAAGAGCGCACTGGTGACGTTCTGCGCATGATCGCCGGGATGCCGCTCCAGCACAGCGATCATGTGCTGCGCTCGATCGAAGCGAGCGTGCTCGACAAGCTGGGACGCAGCGACGAAGCGATGGCGATCCACGCGGCGCTTGCGGCTGAGCACCCCTCGTCTCCGCCCATGCATATTGCCTATGGCCACGACCTGCGCGCCGCTGGCCGGGTCGACGATGCGATTGCCGCCTATCGCCGTGCGATCGCGGCCGATGCAGAGTTTGGCGAGGCCTGGTGGGGTTTGGCCAACATCAAGCGGCCAGTGCTGAACGATGCCGATATTGCGGCAATGCACACCCAACTGGAAATCGCTGTCGATGTTCGCAACGCCGCCCCGCTGAACTTCGCCCTCGCCCGCGCCTATCATGACCGCGGTGACTACGCGGCAGCGTTCACCCACTATGCCGAAGGCAACCGGTTGCGCGCGGAAGGCCTGAAATACGACGCCAGCCAGCTGACGCAGGAAGTGGCCGAAACGGAACGGATTGCTATCCGCGCCCTGATCGATGCCATGCCAGGCGATGCGGTGGGATCGGGCAACCCGATCTTCATCGTCAGCCTGCCACGGGCCGGATCGACCCTGCTCGAGCAGATGCTGGGCAGTCATCCGGCGATCGAACCAGCCGGCGAGCTGGGTTATATTCCGGCGATCCTTCGTACCGTAATGGAAATGGCCACCCGGCGCGGCAAGGTTAGCGTACCGCGGGCGATCACCGGTTTGAGCGACGAGATCGCCCAGGCTCTGGGCAACGATTACCTGACCCGCGCCGCCCATCACCGGAAAACCGATCGGCCGTTCTTCATCGACAAGCTGCCGCACAACTGGAGCAACATTCTGTTTATCCGGCGGATCCTGCCGCAGGCGCGCTTCATCGACATCCGCCGCCCGGCGATGGACTGCTGTTTTTCCAACTTCACCCAGTCGTTCACCAGCGCCCACGCCTCGTCCTTCGCGCTGCGCGACGTTGGCCAATGCTATGTCGACAACGTCCGACTGATGGATCATTTTGACCGCGTCGCGCCCGGTCTGATCCACCACACGGCCTACACTGACTTGGTGGAGCAGCCGCGCGAGGAGCTTGGCCGGATCCTCGCCTACCTGGGCCTGCCGTGGGACGATACCGTGCTCGATTTCCACCAGCTTGACCGCGTGGTGCGCACCCCCAGCAGCGAACAGGTGCGCCGCCCGCTCAACCGCGACGGAATCGGGGTTTGGCAGCCTTATTCACAGTGGCTGGATCCACTGCGCGAGGTGCTGGGCGATCTGGCGGAAGGGTGAACGCTAGCCTGTCAAACGAGGGGGGGTCCGCATGCAGTTGATCGGCCAGTTCGACAGCCCGTTCGTGCGCCGGGTCGGCATCGCGCTCGAGCTGTACGGCATCGACTATTCCCACCTGCCGTGGTCCACGTTCGGCGATTGGGAAAAGTTCAGCGCGCACAATCCGCTGCGGCGGGTGCCGACGCTGATTCTGGACGGGGGCGAGGCGCTGATCGACAGTGCCGCGATCCTCGATCACCTTGACGAGCTTCAAGGGCGCGACCGGGCGCTGATCGCGCCCTCGGGCCCGGCGCGGCGAGCCAGCTTGCGGCGGATCGCGCTAGCCACCGGCACGGCGGACAAGGCGGTGTCGTTCTTCTACGCCAAACTGTTCGCGCCCTCTCTCGAACCGGCCTTCGTGACACGCACTGAGGGGCAGATCCGCGACGGATTGGCCGAACTTGACCGCGCCTGCGCGGCACGGACGGGTGATTGGTGGCACAATAGCGGCCCCGGTCATGACGACATCGCCGCCGCCTGCGTGGCTCGGTTCCTGAGCGAGGCGTACCCGCAACTGGTCCGTCTCGGCGCCTATCCGGCGCTTGCGGAGCATTCGGCCCGGGCAGAACGGCTGACGGTGTTTCGCACCATCAGCCAGCCCTTCATTCCGCCAGGCTAAGACACCATCATCGTCAGCGCGCCCTCGCCCTCGTCGATCTTGACCGTGCAGCCGTCGGGAATTTCTCCGCCAAGCAGCTTTTCCGCCAGCGGATCCTGCAGATAACGCTGCACCGCGCGCTTCAGCGGCCGGGC
>JABFRE010000152.1 GCA_013141325.1 Novosphingobium sp. | reverse complement strand
TCCCACTCGATCGTCCCTGGCGGCTTCGAGGTGTAGTCATAGACCACCCGGTTGATGCCCTTGACCTCGTTGATAATCCGGGTCGCGACGCGCGACAGGAACGCCGCGTCGAAGGGGTAGATATCGGCCGTCATGCCATCGGTGCTGGTCACCGCGCGCAGGGCGCAGACGTTGTCATAGGTGCGTCCGTCGCCCATCACGCCCACCGTCTTGACCGGCAGCAGCACCGCAAAGGCCTGCCAGATCGCATCGTAGAGCCCGGCGCTGCGGATTTCCTCAAGGTAGATCGCATCAGCCTTGCGCAGCACGTCGCAGCGCTCGCGCGTGACTTCGCCGGGGATGCGGATCGCCAGGCCGGGGCCGGGGAAGGGGTGGCGACCGACGAAGACATCGGGCAGGCCGAGTTCGCGGCCCAGCTCGCGCACCTCGTCCTTGAACAGTTCGCGAAGCGGTTCGACCAGCTGCATGTTCATCCGTTCGGGCAGACCGCCGACATTGTGGTGGCTCTTGATCGTCACCGAGGGCCCGCCGGTGAAGCTGACGCTCTCGATCACGTCGGGATAGAGCGTGCCCTGGGCGAGGAAGTCGGCCCCGCCGACCTGCCTGGCCTCTTCCTCGAACACGTCGATGAAGGTCTTGCCGATGAATTTGCGCTTGGCCTCGGGATCGGTGACCCCGGCCAGGCCGTTCAGGAACAGCGCGCTGACGTCCTTGTGGATCAGCGGGATATTGTAGTGCCCCCGGAACAGGCTGACTACCTGATCGGCCTCGCCCAGCCGCATCAGGCCGTGGTCAACGAAGACGCAGGTCAGCTGTTCGCCGATCGCTTCGTGGATCAGCACGGCGGCGACCGCCGAATCGACCCCGCCGGACAGCCCGCAGATCACCCGGCCCTTGCCGACCTGGGCGCGGATTTCCTCGATCTTGGTCTTGCGGAATTCAGCCATGGTCCAGTCGCCGGACAGGCCGCAGACGTGGCGGACGAAATTCTTGAGCAGCTTGCCGCCGTCGGGAGTGTGGACGACTTCTGGGTGGAATTGCATCGCGTAGATGCGCTTTTCGTCGTTGGCGATCACGGCATAGGGCGCGCCCGCGCTGGAGGCGACCGGGCGGAAGCCGGGGGCGAGCCGCGTCACCTTGTCGCCATGGCTCATCCATACCTGATGCTTCTCGCCCTCGGCCCACAGGCCGTCGAACAGCGCGCAGCGGTCTGAAATCTCGATGAAGGCCCGGCCAAATTCACCGCTGTCCCCCAGCAGCACTTCGCCGCCCAGCTGGTGCATAAGCGCCTGCTGACCATAGCAGATTCCCAGGATCGGCAGGCCGCTGTCGAGGATCGCCACGGGGATCTGCGGACCATCCGCGTCGAGCACCGAAGCCGGCGAACCGGACAGGATGATCCCCTTGGGCTGCATCCGCGCAAAGGCCGCCTCGGCCAGGCTGAACGGCGCGATTTCGGAATAGACCCCCGCTTCGCGCACCCGGCGGGCGATGAGCTGGGTGACCTGGCTGCCGAAATCGACAATAAGGATGGAATCGCTGGGCTGGATCGTCATGATGGGCCGATAGTGATCTAGGCAAAAAGGTGCAACAAGGTCCTCTCCATTTTGCGCAGCCAAATGGGGAGCACCTGGTTTGGGGAGAAACGTCAGTGCCGCACCGCGCCTCGATCGGCGTCGTCTTCGCCATCGTCCTGATCGATATGCTGGGTTTCGGCATCGTCATGCCGGTGCTGCCCGGGCTGATCATGCATCTGGCCCACGTTCCGGTCGATACCGCTGCGGTCTATGCCGGATGGCTGGGGGCAGGCTATGCGCTGATGCAATTCGTCTGCGCGCCGGTGATCGGCAACCTTTCGGACCGCTTCGGGCGGCGCCCGGTACTGCTCGCCTCGGTCCTGGCGATGGGGGTCGATTACCTCATCATGGGTTTCGCACCGGCGCTGTGGTGGCTGGTAATCGGACGGATCGTTGCCGGGATGACCGGGGCCAGCTGGTCGGCTGCCTATGCCTACATTGCCGACATCACCGCGCCGGAAAAGCGCGCGCAGAGCTTTGGTCTGATGGGCATGGCCTTCGGGTTCGGATTCATCTTCGGCCCGGCCGCCGGGGGTCTGCTCGGCACCTTCGGGCCGCATGTGCCGTTCTTTGCCGCCGCCGGGCTGGCGCTGGCCAATTTCGCGCTGGGCTTCTTCGTGCTGCGCGAGAGCCTTCCGCCGGACAGACGGCGGCCGTTCGAATGGGCGCGTGCCAACGCCTTCGCCTCGCTCAAGGCGCTGAAGGGTCAGTCGGCGACCGTGTTGTGGTTCGTCGCTGCGCTGGGCGTCTGGCAGCTGGCGCACATCGTCTACCCGGCGATTTGGGCCTATTTTGCCATTGCCGCCTGGGGCTTCGGGCCAAAGCAGATCGGCCTGGCCCTGGCCGTGGTCGGGATTTCGAGCGCGCTGGTGCAAGGGTTGGGTCTGCGGCTGTTCCTGCCCAAACTGGGGGAGCGACGGGCGGTGACGCTGGGCGTGCTGGCTTTTGCGGCATCTGCGGTGCTTTATGCCGTGGCCGGCAGCGTGCCGCTGATCTACGCCGCGATTCTGGTGGGCGGGCTGCAAGGCTTCATCCAACCGTCGATCCAGGCGCTCAACAGCCGCGCCGTCGATGCCAGCAGCCAGGGCGAGCTGCAGGGTGCTACGCAAAGCATCGGCTCGATCGCGCAGATCGTCGGTCCACCGCTCTATTCGGGGATCTTCGCCAAGTTCAGCGGCCCCAGCGCGCTGGTCCATCTGCCAGCCATGCCGCTGCTGGTCGCGGCGGGCTTTGCCTTTATCGCGCTGGCGCTGTTCCTGCGGGGGGCGATGCTGATTCCGGCTGTGATCAAAGCGCGGCCGGGCTGACCATAGCCCTCAGCTCGGTCTTGAGCAGCTTGCCGATGTGGCTGCGCGGCATTTCGGCGATGGCATGCAGTGCGCTGACCCGCTGGGTCTTGCCGAGGCGGCTGTTGGCCACGGTGCGGATATCCTCGAGCGCGTCCTCGCCGACGCCTGCTTTCAGCACGACAAAGCCGACCGGCGTCTCGCCCCAGGCGTCGGAGACCACACCGACCACGGCGGCCTCAACCACCCGGTCGTCCTTCACCAGTTCGGCCTCCAGATCGACCGGGAAGATGTTGAACCCGCCGGAGATGATCACGTCCTTGGTCCGCCCGACCAGCTCGACAAAGCCGTCGGCATCGACCCGCCCGACGTCGCCCATCCGTTGCCAGGTCGATCCGTCGGCGGGGTCGATCCAATAGCCTTCGCGGGTCTTTTCGGGCTGGTTCTTGTAGCCCAGCATCATCGTCGGGCTCTTGCCGACCAGTTCGCCGGCCGCACCGGGGGGCAGTTCCTGCCCGACCTCGTCGATCACTTTCAGGAAGTGGCCGGGCGCGGGAAACCCGACGGTGTGCAGCTTGTCTGGGAACTCGTGCACCGGGAAGACGCAGGCCACCCCGCCTTCGGTCATGCCGTAGATCTCGATAAGCCCGCCGGGCATCCGTGCCAGCACCTCGGCCTTGAGGTCGGCGGGGAACGGCGCGCTGGTGCAGTATTTCATCTTCAGCGACGACAGGTCGTACGTGTCAAACCGTTCGAATTGCATCAGGCGGCGGTACTGCACAGGGACCAGCATGGTGTGGGTGATCCGCTCCGCCTGCGCGCGTTCGAGCCACGTCTCGACATCGAACTTGCCCATCAGACTGGCACAGCCGCCCGAATACATCGTCGGCAGGAACACCGCCATGGTGGTGTTCGAATAGAGCGGGGTGGAGCACAGCGTACGGCTGTCGGTGCCGTAATTCATCGCCGCGCGGAAGGTCATCTGCCGCCAGCGCATGCCGTGGCTATGGACGATGCCTTTGGGGATCCCGGTGGTGCCGCTGGAATATATGATGTTGAGCGGGTCGTTCTCGGCCGGGTCGAACGGTGCGGCCTTGGTGCCTTCGGGTGCCATGAAGGCATCCAGTTTGTCGAGCAGGATCCGGTGCTTCACCGGCAGTTTGAAATCGCCCAACTCGTCAAGCTTGGCCTGGTCGATGAACAGATGGATCGCGCCCGAATCGATCGCCATGCCTTTGAGCTGGTCGGGGCTGGCGCTGGTAGTCAGCGGCGCTGCGCAGCCCCCGGCGCGGATCGCGGCGAGGTAGACCAGCGCGTAGTTGACGCAGGTGGTCCCCAGGATCGCCACCGCCTGGCCGCGCTGGAGCCCATCGGCCTGAAGCCGCGCGGCGATCCGCTCGACCCGGTCCGCCACCGCGCGCCACGATAGCGAAACCGTGCCGTCATCCAGCGCCGGGGCATCGCCGCGAAACGCGCCCCAGGCGGAAATCAGCCCAGGGAAGGACCCGAATTCGGCATCGAGCCGGGCGGCGGGGTTGCTGGGCATTGCGGCGGGATCCTCTCCTGAATCGATTTCCCCGGCACTGTGGGGAGCGCCGCACGGCCTGTCCAGCCCAGCGCGGAATTGTTGCGAAAGGGTTCATGCTGCAGTTGCGAAAAGCGCAACATCCTTGCCGCCCTTTGCACTTTTATTCTCTACCAGATTAGTTAAATTGCAAATGCGGACTGAATGTCCGCCAATGCAAGAACGGAGAATACCCATGCGCAGCATCGCTACCAACGTGCTGTCGATCATCGCCGCGGCTTCGGTCGGCGGTTTGATGTTTGCCGCAACGCTCAGCTGAGCGGCAGATCGGCGCACCTCCACACCGCAAAGGGCCGTCACGCCGCAGGGCGTGACGGCCCTTTGTCAGATGGTGCCCGGCCAGCCAAAGACCGTCCAGGGCGATTGCTCGGACGTCAGCAGCTTGTCGGCCTTGCTGGCCAGTACCTTGCGGCTGAGGAAGTTGGCTGTCGGATCGTCTTTGAGGCCGGCGGTGAACGCGGCGGCATAGTCCGCCCAACCGTCAAACAGGTCGTGGCTGAGGCGCAGCAGCTGTCCGGCCATGCCGACTGCGTCAGCCTGGGTCAGGTAACCCAGACCGACAGCCGCCGTGGACAGGTGACCCAGCTTTGCCGCCATGTGGGCGAATTGCGCTTCCCATCGCGCGCTGTGGGGCATGGCCTTGGCCGTCACCTCCTGGTGCCAGCGATTGGCCAACGTGGTCAGCGCCGCGAAATCACGATCGCCGGGAATGTCGCCGCTGGCCAGAAAGGCGTCGAAGGTTGCGCTCAGCTGCTTCACGTCGGCTTCGAACGCAGCGAAATCGTCGGGGTGTTCGCCGCGCTCTTCTGCGGTCCGGACCAGAGCGTCGCCATAGGCCAGCGCCTCCATCAGCCGGAATGTCATCCGGGTCGAATCGGTATCGCGGGCGCCAAAATCGCGTTCGAGCAGCTTTGCCAGTTCGTCGTGCCTGGCCGGGGCCATTTCGAAACTCACCAGCGAAACGAGATCGTCATCGATGAAAATCGCGCGGTATGGCGCGGCCAATTGCAGCGCAAACAGCTCCGGTCCTGGCGCGGCCTTCAGGCGGTCGATCAGCGCGGTCCGCTGCGATTGCCGGTTGGCTGCATCGGCCTCTCGCTCGGCTGCTTCGCTGGCCAGTTCGGCCTTGCCTTCGGCTATGCCTTCCTTGGCGCTATCGATAAGTTCACGCAGAAACTTGAACACCATGCGCGGCTCCCTCGCCTACCCGTACCGGGCCTTCACCGACTGCTCAGCAGCGTCACCAGATCGAACAGATAGTCGCGCCCGGCATAGAGCGCCTTGATTTCCACCCGCTCGTTCAGCCCGTGGATCCCGTTTAGATCGGGATCGACCCAGACGCCGGGCACGCCATAGGTCGGGATACCCGCCCAGCCGAGATAGACCCCGTCGGTCGCTCCGGTCGACATGGTCGGTACCACCGGCACACCGGGGAAATGTCTCGCAGCCAGCCGTTCGATCGGGCCGATGATCTTGGGATCGAGCGGCGGACTCTTGGCGATCGGTTTGTCCGCTACCGCCGGTTTGATCCGGATCGCGGGGTTGGCGATCACCCGTTCGAGCGCGGCCTGGGTTTCCGCCGTCGTCCGTCCGGGGAACATCCGGCAATTGACATTGGCCGTGACCGTCTGGGGCAGCGCGTTGAGGGCATGGCCGCCGTCGATCATCGTCGCCACGCAGGTGGTGCGCAGCATCGAATGCATCATCCGGTCGGTGTTGACCACAGCCTCGGCGGCGGCGTCTGCCGGATTGGCGGCAAGCGCCGCCATCGCCTTGCCCATCGCATCGGGCCGCAGCGCGCCCGACTTGGCGAAGAAGGCGCGGGTGGTGTCGCTCATTTCCAGCGGAAATTCGTACTCGCGCACTTTCGCCAGAGCGTCGCTCATCGCGTAGATCGCGTTTTCGCGCACCGGGGCCGAGCTGTGCCCGCCCGGATTGGTGGTGGTCAGGGTAAAGTCCTGATAGGCCTTTTCGCCGACCTGCACGGTCTGGACGATCAGCGTGCCCTTGCCGTCGGTCCGTCCGCCGCCGCCTTCGTTAAGCGCAAAGGCCGCGTCGATGTCCTGGCGCCTGTTCTTGGTCAGCCATTCCGCCCCGTTGAACGCGCCCGAACTTTCCTCACCGCAGGTCAGTGCCAGTTTGATCGTCCGCTTGGGCTTGAACCCCGCCCTGGCGAAGCGGACCAGCGTATCGGTATAGATCGCCGCCTGCGCCTTGTCGTCCACCGCCCCGCGGGCATAGAGCACGCCGTTTTCCTCGACCAGGGTAAAGGGATCGCGGGTCCAGTCGCTGCGCTTGGCCTCGACCACGTCGATGTGGGCGAGCAGCAGCATCGGCTTGAGCGCTTTCGAGGTACCGGGATAGACCGCCAGCAGCCCGCCGTCCTTGGGATGCTCCGAGGTGAAGAAGACGGTCAGCTGTTCATCCTTCAGCCCCGCCGCCTTCAGCCGCGCCGCCATCCGCTCAGCCGCCAGCGTGCAGCTTCCCGCCGAAAGCGTGGTGTTGGTTTCGATCAGTTCCTTGTAAAGGCTGCGGAATTCG
>JABFRE010000070.1 GCA_013141325.1 Novosphingobium sp. | reverse complement strand
CACCCGATCAGCTGGGTTGGCCGGGTCCGGCCGCGTTGGTCGGCTACGGCAGTGCCTATGCGCTGGGGTGGTGGTTGGCAGGACGGCTCGAGGTCCTGCAGGTCTGGGCGCGCCAATGGCCGTTCCACCTGATCGTGGCGGTGCTTGCCACGGCCGGATGCCTGTGGCTGAGCGGCACTGCGCCGGGCTTCGCGCCGCTTGGCGGCGGGCAGCGCGTGGCGGTGGCTGGTGCGTATGCCCTTGGGTCCTGGAGCTGGGCGATCGCGCTGGCAGGACTGGCCCAACGCCTGTTCACCCGGGTATCGGCAGGCGTGCGCTACCTCGCCGACGCGTCGTACTGGATCTACCTGATGCACCTGCCCGTGGTGATGGCGTTGCAGGCCGCAGTCATTCCCTTGCCGCTGCCGCTGATCGTCAAGTTCGCCATCGTGGTGGCGGGGGCTTTGGCGCTGTTGCTGCTCAGCTACCGCCTGCTGGTGCGGCGCAGCTGGCTGGGCGCGTGGCTGAACGGGCGGCGCAGGGACTAGTCGCGGAGCAACACCTGCGGCCCGACATCGCGGGCATTCACCGCACCGCTCAGCCCCAGTGCGGTGCGCATGTCCTGCTTGACCAGGGCGAGGTAGCGGGTCAGCGCGGCCTCGCCCCCGGCGGCCAGCGCGAGCACCCAGGGACGGCCGATCAGCGCCGCCTTGGCACCCAGCGCCAGCGCCCGGACCAGATCCTGCCCGCTGCGGATCCCGCCATCGACCAGCAGGGTGGTTTCACTGCCCACCGCGTCGGCGATCCACGGCAGCATGGCGGCGGTTGAGGCGACCCCGTCGAGCTGGCGTCCGCCGTGGTTGGAGACGATCATCCCATCCGCCCCGATGGCCACGGCCTGCTTCGCGTCAGCAACGTCGAGCACGCCTTTGAGCACCAGATTGCCCTTCCATACCGCGCGCAGCCATTCGATGTCCGTCCAGGTCACCGAGCTGTCGAACTGTGTGCCGGTCCAGTGCAGATAATCGCGCGGGTTTTTCGATTGGTTGACGTAACGGGCGATGGTGCCGAAGCCGTGAGGGCCGCCGCGCAGCCCCACGTCCCACGCCCAGCCCGGATGCAGCGCATAGTCGAGCGCGCCTGAGCGGAAGCGTCCCCACGGCCCCAATCCGCCGGCCATCCCGTTGCGAATGTCGCGGTAGCGGGTACCCAGCACCGCCAGATCGATCGTGAAGGCCAGCGTGCGCACGCCCTGCGCCCAGGCGCGGTCGAGGATTTCCTGCACGATGCCCCGGTCCTTCAGCATGTAGAGCTGGAACCAGAACGGGGTCTGCGAAACCTGGCCCACCTCCTCCATCGGGCAGATCCCCACAGTGGAGAGGCAGAACGGGATGCCGGCCTTGTCTGCCGCGCGTTTGGCCTGAACCTCGCCCCGGCGTGCGGTCATCCCGCCCATGCCGACCGGGGCCAGCACCATCGGCATGGCCAGCTTTTCGCCCAGCAGCTCGACCGAACAATCCATCGCCGAGGCATCGACCAGCACCTTCTGGCGCAGCTGCACCGCCTCCCAATCGGCGGTGTTGCGCCGCAGGGTAACCTCGGCCCCGGCGCCGCCGTCGATATAGTCGAACAGGAAACGCGGCAGGCGGCGCTCCGCCGTGCGGCGAAAATCGGCGTAGGATGCAGGGAGGAGGTTGAGCGAGCCGCTCATTACAGCATGGCTTCGATCAGCCGCGGCCCCTTGTGCGCCAGTGCATCGGCCAGCGCGGCGCGGAACTCTTCGGTGGTTTCCACGCGCACTGCGGGCACGCCCATCCCTTCGGACAGCTGGGTCCAGTTGATCGCCGGGTTGCGCAGGTCGAGCATCGACAGCGCCTTGGGCCCAGGGTTCTGCACCCCCACCCGCATCAGTTCGATATTGAGGATCGCGTAGCTGCCGTTGTTGAAGATCACCGTGGTGACGTCGAGCTGCTCGCGCGCCATCGTCCACAGCGCCTGGTTGGTGTACATCGCGCCGCCATCGCCGTGCAGGGCGATCACCTTGCGGTCGGGGCAGGCCACCGCCGCGCCGACGGCCAGTGGCAGGCCCTGACCGATCGAACCGCCGGTCAGTTGCAGCCAGTCATGCTTGGCCGCCCCCGCACACATGCCATAGGCAGCCCCGCCAGAGGTGGCGCTTTCATCGGACACGATCGCCCCTTCGGGCAGCAGTTCATTGAGCACTGCGCCGATGCTGGCGGTGGTCAGCTTGCCCGGTTCGGCAGGGAAGCTGGTCGCATCCTGGATCGGGGCGGCCTCGGCGGGTGCGTCCAGAGCCGCCGCCACGCCGGTCAGCGCGGCCAGCGCATCCTCGCGCAGCGAGGCGAGGCGGACGATCGTCGCGCCGTCGGGGGACAGCCAGCTCGGCTTGCCGGGATAGGCGAAGAACGACACCGGCGGCTCGGTGCCGCAGAACACCAGAGTCTTGAACTCGGCCAGATAGGCCTGCGCCTGCTCGCCGAAATAGGGCAGCTTTTCCACTGCCACCCGGCCCGCGCCGCGCTGATGGCGGGCGGCAAAGGTTTCGGCGATCAGCCGCGCCCCGGTGGCCGCGGCGATCCGCCCGGCCTGCACCAGCGCGTCCTCGCGCAGCGCCCGCCCGCCCAGGAACAGCGCCTTGGGGCCTTCGCCGCTCTTGAGCGCTTCGGCGGCGGCGGCCAGTGCCGCGTCCGGGGCCAGCGCCGGTGCGGAACAGGCCGGGGCGGCAACTGCGGCCGAACCTTCGGTCCAGGCGTGATCGGCGGGAACCACCACGGTGGCGATCTTGCCGGGATAGCTCTGCGCCATGGCAAAGGCCTCGGCGCCGGCCTGGGCGAGATCGCGCTCCGACCGCGAGACCCGCACCCAGTCCGACATCGGCTGGGCCACGCCGACCACGTCCGAGGTCAGCGGGGCATCGTGGTGGCGGTGGTAGGTGGCGTGATCGCCGACCATGTTGATCACCGGTGATCCGGCGCGGCGGGCGTTGTGGAGGTTGGCAAGACCGTTGCCCAAACCCGGCCCAAGGTGGAGCAGGGTCACCGCCGGTTTGTCCGCCATCCGGCCGTATCCGTCAGCCGCCCCTGTAACCACGCCTTCGAACAGCCCCAGCACCGCCCGCATCCCGTGGGTCCGGTCAACTGCGGCAACCAGCTGCATTTCGGAGGTGCCGGGATTGGCAAAGCAGACATCGACCCCGCAATCCTTCAGGGTCTGGATAAAGGCCTCTGCCCCGTTCATCGCAATCCTCCTCCGCGCTGGCCCCCCGATCGGGTTTCGCGCCGCAACCTTATGGGCAGGAACGCCCGGTGCCAAGGGGAGGATTTCTGGCCGGTCTGCGCCATGATCCAGCGCAAGGTACTTGTCGCGCGCGGCGGGCAAGCTATGGCGCAGGACAAACACGGGCAGGGAAAACAGCGATGCACTACGATGTCGTGATCGTCGGCGCGGGGCAGGGCGGGGCAAGTGCCGCGATCCAGCTGCGTCAGCAGGGGTTCGAAGGGTCGATTGCGATGATCGGGCGCGAAACCGAACCGCCCTACGAACGCCCGCCGCTGTCCAAGGAATACCTGCTCGGCGAAAAGACCTTTGACCGGCTGTACATCCGCCCGCCCGAATTCTGGGCGGGCAAGAATGTCGAGCTGTTGCTGGGGGTGGAGGTCGTCGCACTCGACAGCAAGGCGATGCAGGCCACGCTGGGGGACGGCCGGACGGTCAGCTACGCCAACCTGATCTGGGCCACCGGCGGCGATCCGCGCCGGTTGATGATCCCGGGCGCGGAACTGGCCGGGGTCCACGGCGTGCGGACCCGCGCCGATGCCGATGCGATCCTGTCCGAACTTGGCGGGGTGCAGCGGGTGGTGGTGATCGGCGGCGGCTACATCGGACTTGAAGCCGCGGCGGTGCTGCGCAAGCTGGGCAAGGAGGTGACCCTGCTGGAAGTGCTTCCGCGTGTGCTCGCGCGTGTCGCCGGGCCGCAGCTGTCGGATTTCTATGCGGCCGAGCACCGCGCCCACGGGGTCGACCTGCGCACGGAAACCGGGATCGAGGCGATTCTGGGTGAGGGCCAGGTCAGCGGGGTCAGGCTGGCTGATGGCAGCGAAGTGGTCTGTCAGATGGTGATCGTGGGCATCGGGATTATCCCTGCGGTCGGTCCGCTGCTGACCGCTGGAGCCACCGGCGGGAACGGCGTCGATGTCGATGAGTTCTGCCGCACCAGCCTGCCAGGCGTCTTCGCGATCGGCGACTGCGCCGCCCATTTCAACGCCTTTGCCGAAGGCGCGGTGATCCGGCTGGAAAGCGTCCAGAACGCCAACGATCAGGCGGCGGTCGCGGTCCGTTCGATCCTGGGAACGGCGGAGCCCTACAAGGCCACGCCGTGGTTCTGGTCGAACCAGTATGACCTCAAGCTGCAAACCGTCGGCCTGTCGACCGGCTATGACGCCGAAGTGCTGCGCGGCGATCCGGCATCGCGCAGCTTTTCGGTGATCTACCTGCGCGGCGGCAAAGTGATTGCCTGCGATGCGGTCAATGCGATCAAGGACTATGTCCAGGCGCGCAAACTGGTGGAGGAAGGCGCCTCCATCGCGCCCGAGGATCTGGCCGATGCCAGCCGTCCGCTGAAGGAGCTGGACAGGCTTTAGCCCGAATTCCGGCCATAGGCGGGCAGCGCCAGCCCGCCCCGGATCGCTGCGCCGCGCAGGGCAAACCCGGCCAGCGCGGCGGCGGGCCAGATCACCGCATGGGGCAGGTTCAGCGCTGTTCCCGCGACGCACAGCGCCGAGGTCAGCGCGGCGGCGGTGACGTAGATCTCGGGCCGCATGATGATCGACGGGCGACCGGCCAGCACGTCGCGGATCACGCCGCCGACACAGCCGGTGATTACGCCCATCACCATCGCCGGCACCGGCGCCAGGCCAAAGGCCAGTGCCTTGGCGGTGCCGAGCACGGCATAGGCCGCCAGCCCCGCCGCGTCGGCCCATTCGAGCAGCTGGCCTTCCCACCACCGGCGCGGGGTGAACCAGGCGAGCAAGGCTATACCCAGACACACGGGGGCGACCCAAGGATCGCGGACCCAGAACACCGGCGCCCCGATCAGCAGGTCGCGCACCGATCCGCCGCCGACGCCGGTGACCAGTGCGAAAAAGCTCATGGTGACGAAGGTCTGCCGCAGCCGCGCGGCCAGCAGCGCCCCGGTCAGCGCGAAGACGGCGGTCCCGGCCAGATCGAGCAGCGGCGGCAGCGCGGGCAGCGCGGCGGCAGTCACTCCTCGACCAGAGCCTGAAGCCTGGCCTTCAGTGCCTCGATCCGGGTGGCGGCTTCGGTGAAGGTCGCCACATCGTCGCGGTTGTTGTTGCCGCGCGCTTCCTTGGCGGCCTCGACATAGCCGTCGAGATCGACTTCGAGCGCATCGACCAGCATTTCGATCTCGTCGGTGGTCAGCTTGATGGTCAGGGTGTCGGTCACGGGGTGCTTCGCCTCAGATGTGGATCGGCTTGCCGGTCACGGCCATGGCCGCTTCCTTGATCGCCTCGCTATGGGTCGGGTGGGCGTGGCAGGTATAGGCGATGTCCTCGGATGTGGCGCCGAATTCCATTGCCACGCAGGCCTCGGCGATCATCGTCCCGGCGACGCTGGCGATGGCCCAGACGCCCAGCACGCGGTCGGTTTTGGCATCCGAAATGATCTTCACGAAGCCGTCGGGCTCGTGGTTGGTCTTGGCGCGGCTGTTGGCCATCATCGGGAACTTGCCGACCTTGATTTCGCCGCGTTCCTTCGCCTGGTCCTCGGTCAAGCCGACCCCGGCGATTTCCGGCCAGGTATAGACCACGCCGGGGATGACGGCGTGGTTGATGATCCCGGTCTGCCCGGCGATATTCTCGGCCACGGCGATGCCTTCGTCCTCGGCCTTGTGGGCCAGCATCGGGCCGGGCACCACATCGCCGATCGCCCAGACGCCGGGTACGGCGGTCTTCAGGTCGTGATCGACCTCGATCTGCCCGCGGGCGTTGACGGCAAGCCCCGCCTTGTCGAGCGCGAGGCCATCGGTGTTGGGGCGCCGCCCGATTGACACCAGCACGCAGTCGGCCTCCAGTGTTTCTGAGGCGCCGCCGGCGGCCGGTTCCAGCGTCAGCGTAGCCTTCGCGCCCTTGACCGCAACGCCGGTCACCTTGGTGCCGAGTTTCAGCGTCATGCCCTGCTTCTTGAAGATCTTGGCGGCTTCCTTGCGCACGTCCATGTCCATGCCGGGGAGCAGCGAATCGAGGAATTCGACGACCGTGACTTCGGCGCCCAGCCGTCGCCAGACCGAACCGAGTTCCAGACCGATCACCCCGCCGCCGATCACGACCATTTTCTTGGGAACCTTGGCCAGTTCCAGCGCGCCGGTGCTGTCGACCACCACATTCTGGTCAATCGTCACGCCGGGGAGCGGGGTGACGTTGGAGCCGGTGGCGACGACGATGTTCTTCGCGCGGTAGCTTTTGCCCGCGACCGAGACGGTATCGGCGCTTTCGAACGCGGCATAGCCCTTGAGCCAGTCGACCTTGTTCTTCTTGAACAGGAATTCGATCCCGCCGGTCAGCTGCTTGACCGCATCGAGCCGCTGCGCGTGCATTGCCGGCAGGTCCAGCTTGGGGGTGACGATCACCCCCATCTTGGCCATCGCCCCGTTGGCGGCGGCGTCGAAATATTCGCTGGCGTGGAGCATCGCCTTCGACGGGATGCACCCCACGTTGAGGCAGGTCCCGCCCAGCGTCTCGCGGCCCTCCACACAGGCGGTCTTCAGCCCCAGCTGCGCCGCGCGGATCGCCGCGACATAGCCGCCGGGGCCCGAGCCGATGATGAGGACGTCGTAATCGTAGTCAGCCATTTGTCTTCTCCGTCATCCCCGCGAAAGCGGGGATCGCTGGCCGCTGGACTCCGCACCTGAAGCACAGCGGTCCCGGATCACGTCCGGGTCGACGCTATCACAAATCGATCAGCAACCGCGTCGGATCCTCGATCGCTTCCTTGATGATCTTCAGCGCCGTCACCGCCTCGCGCCCGTCGATCAGGCGGTGGTCATAGGACAGCGCCAGGTACATCATCGGGCGGATCACGATTTCGCCGCCCCGCACAACCGGGCGGTCCTCGATCCGGTGGAGGCCGAGCACCGCGCTCTGCGGCGGGT
>JABFRE010000189.1 GCA_013141325.1 Novosphingobium sp. | reverse complement strand
CTGATCGGGGCGATCGGCTGGCCGTCGCGCTCGTCGCACAGCACCGGGTTGCTGGGAACGCCCGCGCCGTACTTTTCACCCCACTGGCGCAGCGCCAGCATCGCGGGCAGGAGGTCCAGCCCTTTTCCGGTCAGACGGTATTCGATCTTGCGGCGATCGTCGGGCAGCGGCTCACGCTTCATGATCCCGTGCTCGACCAGGCGGGCGAGACGGTTCGAGAGGATATTGCGGGCGATGCCCAGCGCGCCCAGAAACTCCTCGAAATGGTGCAGGCCGTTGAACGCCGCACGCAGGATCATGAACGACCAGCGCTCACCCATGACCTCCAGAGCCGCGGGAAGCCCGCAGTTCTGCATGTCGTTCAGTGGTTCGTGAAGCTTACCCATTTCAAGTCCCCATTCCCGAATCAAGCCTACCGCAAAGCAGCTTGCATACCGACAAAAAAATCTTCGCTGCACTGCACAGTTTCTGGTTGCAACTGAAAACCTATCTTGTTAGGTAGCGATTCGCAACGCAAATCGACAGCGCTTCCCTCCCAGGATTGCCGATCCCTGCGTGCCACCACGAATTGGGGAGTACCATCATGATCTATCGCAACCAGCGCTCGCTTTCGCGCCAGCTGTTCGTCGTCGGCCTTGCTCTGGCCGGCACCCTGGCCGGACTTTCGGCCACCGTCGCCCCGGCCCGTGCCGCCACCGCCGGCTATTCGGCCAGCCTTGCCACCGCCGTCGAGGCGCCCGCCAAGAAGGTCGTCAACGGCGTGCTGTGGCGCTGCACGGCTGACAGCTGCGCCGGCCCGGTTGACGGCGCCCGCCCGGTCAACACCTGCCGCCAGGTCGCCAAGGCCTTCGGTCCGGTCACCAAGTTCGCCACCCCGAAGGGCGATCTCAGCGCTGAACAACTTCAGAGCTGCAACGCCGCCGCCTGAGGCGTCCAACGGGCCACACTCCGCCCGCAGGCATCCTGACAGCCCCCCTGAAGGCCCCCGTTTTCGAACGGGGGCCTCTCTTTGTCCGGATCAGGCGAGCAGGCCGCGTTGCATCAGATCGGCGCGCAAATCCTCGGCGCCGGTGAAGTGGTGTGCCTGCCAGCCGCAGTCGCGCGCCGCGATCACGTTGGCTTCGCTGTCATCGACGAACAGCATGGCGCCGGGCGCATGGCCGAAACGGCGCACGGCGAGCGCGTAGATGGCCGGATCGGGCTTCGCCACCTTCTCCACACCGGACACCACGATGTCGCGGAAGCGGTTCAGCAACGGAAAGGTCGGGGCAAAGCCGGTCCAGGTATCGGCCCCGAAATTGGTGATCGCATAGAGTGGCACGGCAGCGCGGTGCAACTGTTCGACCAGTTCGGGGCTGCCCGGCACCGGGCCGGGAATCGATTCGTTGAAGCGCGTGAACCAGTCGGCAATCAGGTCGGCGTGTTCGGGGAACTGGGCGCTGCGCTCGGCAACCATTTCGGCGGCCGGGCGGCCTGCATCGTGCTGGGCGTGCCAACTGAGCGGGATCACCTCGTCGAGAAAGCGGTCGAGTTCGGCGGGATCGGCGAAGTGATTCTCGTAGGGCAGGCGGCGGTCCCAGCGGACCAGCACGTTGCCGACATCGAACACGACGGCTTCGATTTTACGGGAAAGATCGCTCATTCGTGCGCTCCGCGTAAGTGTGCCGATATTCGGCCCAGGCCGGAGCGAGAATGGTGGGATTCGAGAACCGGCGCGCAGCGACCTTCATGGTCGTGAGCACCGGAAGCGCAGAAGATCGCCATTCGCAGCCCGGCACGGGGCGAATAGCGGCACACTTACCCCTGACGCGCCTTGAAGCGGCGGTTGGTCTTGTTGATCACATAAGTGCGCCCGCGGCGGCGAATCACCCGGTTGTCCCGGTGGCGGTCCTTGAGCGACTTGAGGCTGTTGCGAATCTTCATGATGTCCTCGGGGCGGCGCGTGCCGCTGGAATTTGAAGGTGGGCCGTTAGAGGCGAGTCTGTCCGAAGTCAACCGCCTGCCCGGATTTCGCTCAACTTGCGCTCCCACTGCAACGCGTGGGTGACGATGGTATCGAGATCGGCATAGCGTGGTTGCCACGGCAGGGTGGCCTTGATCCGGCGGTTGTCGGAAATCAGCGCATCGGGATCACCGGCCCGGCGCGGGCTGAGCACGCGGGTGATGGTGTTGTTGGTCACCCGATCAACGGCGTCGAGCACTTCCAGCACCGAAAAGCCCCGGCCGTAGCCGCAGTTCATGGTCAGCGACGCGGCCGGATCGGCAATCAGCGCCTCCAGCGCCAGCACGTGCGCGGCGGCCAGATCGCTGACGTGGATATAGTCGCGCACCCCGGTGCCGTCGGGGGTGGCATAGTCGGTGCCGAACACCTCGACCGTTTCGCGTTTGCCCAGCGCGGCTTCGACCGCAACCTTGATCAGGTGGGTTGCCCCGGCGGTCGACTGGCCGGTGCGGGCGCGCGGATCGGCCCCGGCAACGTTGAAATAGCGCAGCGCGCAGAAGTTGAGCGGGTGGGCTGCCGCGACATCGCCCAGCATGACCTCGGTCATCAGCTTGGACATGCCATAGGGATTGATCGGTGCCTTTTCGCTATCTTCGCTGACCGGCGAGCTCTTGGGTAAGCCATAAGTGGCGGCGGTCGAGCTGAAGATGAAATGCGGCACCCCGGCGGTAACCGCAGCGGCGATCAGCGCGCGGCTCTTGGCGGTGTTGTTGTGATAGTACTTCAGCGGATTTTCGACCGATTCGGGCACGATGATCGATCCGGCGAAATGCATCACCGCACGCACGTCCTGCTCGGCAAAGATCCGCGCCAGCAGCGCGGCATCCTCGATATCGCCTTCGTAGAACGGCACCCCTTCAGGCACGGCCCAGCGAAAGCCGGTGGTCAGGTTGTCGATTACGGCGACCGGCCAGCCGGCATCGGCCAGGGCCAGCACGGCATGGCTGCCGATATAGCCGGCGCCGCCGGTAACCAGAACGGGAACTTTGCTGGACATTGCGGCCGGTTTCCTAGCAGCGGGGAACGATTAAGTGGTTAATGGCCGGGCAATCCTTGCCAGCGCAAGGGCAAAGGGCCAGAATTGGCCGGACTTGGCCTTGATAGGGGGCATATATGACGTTCAAATTGCTTGCACCTGTGGCCCTTGCCGCTCTGGCCGTGTCCGGCTGCGTCACGCCGGTCGGCCCGGTCGAGGTCACCCGTTTCCACACACCCGATATCAGCGCGCTGGGCAAGGGCGCCATCGCGGTCGAGCCGGACCCGGGCACCGATGGCAAATCGCTCGAATGGCAAAGCTATCAGGCTGCGGTGCAGCGCCAGCTGGCGCTGCTGGGCTATGCCGAGGCCCCCGCCGGTCAAGGCGCGCAGGTGGCCGAATTGCGGCTGTCACGCGGCACTTATCAGCCCGAGCGCAGCGGCGGCGGGCCGGTCAGCGTCGGGGTGGGCGGATCGACCGGCAGCTATGGCTCGGGCCTGGGGGTCGGCATCGGCCTCAACCTCTCGCCCCGTCCGGCGCAGCAGGTCCAGACCGAACTGGGCGTGATCATAAAGGACCGCGCCAGCGCCCAGGCGCTGTGGGAAGGGCGGGCCAGCTTTGCGGTCAGCGTCAAATCGACGCTCGCCGATACCGCCCTGGGTGCCCCCAAGATGGCCGAAGCGCTGTTCAAGGGCTTCCCCGGCAACTCGGGTGAGACTATCGAGGTCAAATGACCGACATCCAGATCGATGCCGCATTCGATAGCGGCAATATCGAAGTGCTCTCCGTTTCAGGAGCCACGGCCCGGCTTGCGATCCGCAAGGACCATCAGTCGGACTTCTTCCAATGGTTCCACTTTCGCGTCGCCGCGGCGGCGGGGCGCGAGCTGGTGCTCAAGATTACCGGGCTGGCGGCTTCGGCCTATCCCGGCGGCTGGAGCGGATACAACGCGGCGGTGAGCGAGGACCGTGAATTCTGGGGTCGCGCGCCCAGCAGTTATGACCAGGACGAGGACGGCGGGACGCTGACCATCCGCTATCGCCCCGACGGCGGGCTCGTCTGGTTCGCCTATTTCGCACCCTATTCGATGGAACGGCACCACGATCTGGTGGCGCAGGCGGCCGGCAGCGAAGGCGTGACCTACCGCTGCCTTGGCCGCAGCCTGGACGGTCAGCCGATCGACTGCCTCGAGCTGGGTGAAGGCGCCAAGCAGGTCTGGCTCTATGCCCGCCAGCATCCCGGCGAATCGATGGCCGAATGGTGGATGGAAGGCGCGCTGGACTGCCTGACCGATCCGGCCGATCCGGTCGGCCGCCGCCTGCGTGCACTCTGCCGGTTCCATGTGGTCCCCAACGCCAATCCCGACGGTTCACGCCGGGGGCATCTGCGCACTAACGCGGCGGGGATCAACCTCAACCGCGAATGGGAAACCCCCAGTCTGGAAAAGTCACCCGAAGTGCTGGCGATCCGCGATGCGATGGATGCAAGCGGTGTGCATTTCGCAATGGATGTTCACGGCGACGAGGCGATCCCGGCGGTGTTTCTGGCCGGGTTCGAGGGGATCCCGTCGTGGAGCAAGCAGCTCCAGTCCGGGTTTGACCGCTACCAGGCAATCCTCGCGCGGCGCACTCCCGATTTCCAGACCAGGCTGGGCTATCCGGTGGCCGGGGCGGGCAAGGCCAACATGACGATGTCGACCAACCAGCTGGCCGAGCGATACGGCGCGGTGTCGATGACGCTGGAAATGCCGTTCAAGGACTATGACGGCCTGCCCTGCCCGGTGCAGGGCTGGAGCCCCGAACGCAGCGCCCAGTTGGGGCGCGATTGCCTGGGAGCCTTGCTGGAATGGCTGGACGAAGTTGATTGATTGCCATTTCCGTCGCATAGCGCAGATCAGACGGTCACATGGGTGCCCTCGCGCAACGACGATAGGAGCGGCCGCCTGTGTCCCTGTTTTACTCCTCCCGGTTCTATGACCGCGATTTCGAACGGACGTCGCAATCGGCTGCGGCGACAGTGCCGGTTCTGCTCGACTGCCTGACGCAGGCGGGGGCCGCCGCTCCTGCCAGCGTGATCGACATCGGCTGCGGCCGCGGGGTCTGGCTGAAGGCGTTCGGGCCGATCACGGTCAAAGGCCGCGACGGTCCCTGGACCAAGCCGGAACGCCTGCTTATTGACCCGGCGTACTTCGCCGCTACCGACCTGTCGCGCCCATTCACCGAACCCGCGAAGTTCGATCTCGCCATGACCCTGGAAGTGGCCGAACATATCGATGCGGGGCAGGCCGACCAGTTCGTCGAAAATCTGACCGGCCTGTCCGACACGATCCTGTTTTCCGCCGCGATTGGCGGGCAGGGCGGACAACACCATGTCAACGAACAGCCGCTGACCTACTGGACGGAAAAGTTTGCCGCACGCGGGTTCGCTGTGTTCGACGTTCTGCGCCCGCGACTATGGAGCAATCCGGACGTCTGCTGGTGGTACCGCCAGAACATGGTGGTGCTGTCTAGCGCGCAAAGCCGGTTCCGCAACGGGCTGGAGCAGGCCGCCGCGCAGAACCCGCCGATCCTGGATCTCGCCCACCCCGCCGGGTTCACCGAAAAGGCCCGGCTGGCCAACCTGTTCTCGCCCGAGGAGTACCTCGGCCTGTGGTTCGCGCGGATGGGCAGGAAGCTGCGCGGATCGCGCTGAATCCTACTCCAACGCGTCCGGGCCGAAGGCGCGGGGCAGCAGGTCGGACAGGCGCAGCTCCAGCACCTCATCCGCGCCCGCACACCAGACGACCGGATCGGTGCCGCCCAGCGCGGCCACTTCGTTGAGCATCTGCCGGCAGCGCCCGCAGGGCGTGACGGGAGCGCCCGCGCCCAGTGCGCCGGCCTTGCCGCCGATTACCGCCACCGCTTCCAGATTGCCGCGCCACACTTCGGAAAGCGCCTTGCCCACCGCCACCGTCTCGGCGCACAGCGTCAGGCCGTAGCTGGCATTCTCGACATTGGCGCCGGTGATCACCGAGCCGTCGGCAAAGCCCAGCGCGGCGCCGACGTGGAAGTTCGAATAGGGCGCATAGGCCCCGGACGCAGCTTCGCGCGCGGCGGCGATCAGGGTGTGCTTGTCATGGGTCATGGCTGCACCACTACCCAGCGCAGCGGCGCCTTGCCAGCCTCGCTTTGCAGGGCGGAATTGGCGGTCCACAGCATCCACGGGCGCTCGGCATAGTCGGGCTGGAAACGCGTGCGCACCAGCCACAGGTTGCGGTCGATGCGCGCGGCGATACGGTAGCGACTCTGGAAAGCTGAAGTAAGCTTGAGGATTGCCGGTTTGCCGGTGTGGTTCTCGATCTGGTTGAGGAACGTGGTCAGCTCGCTTTCGATCCCCGCATCGCTAACCTTGGCCGGGCAATCGTCACCCAGCATGTCAAGCTCGACCGCCGGAGGCAGCATCTGGCCGTCGCGCGGGACCACCGTGACAAAGTTGGCGGCCTGACGTTCGGCCGGCTGGCAGGGGTCATAGCGGTGCACCGCGCCGACCTGCAGCCGGGCTGCACGGGCGTCTTCGAGGTTGCGGGCGAAGCTTGTATCGCGGGCAAAGGCACTGGCCGAGGCATCGATATAGGCGAAATTGGCGCCGATTGCTTTCAGCGCCTTCCAGTCCACCACGCCGTCCGCCTGGCCGACCTCGGCGCCCTGCATCGGATAGGCCGCGCGCGGCGGCTGCCAGTGGTGCAGCTGCCACCAGCCCCCGACAGCGACGATCAGCGCGATCAGGCCGATCACACCAAGCAGGCGCAAACGCCAGCCGCTCTTTGGTTTTCGTCGGGCCATGGTTCCTATCCCCTGATATGCAGTACGCAGATCAGGGTAAAGAGGCGGCGCGCGGTGGCGAAGTCGGTTTCTACTTTGCCCTCCAGCCGTTCGAGCAGCATTTCGGCCGCTTCGTTGTGGACACCGCGCCGGGCCATGTCGATTGTCTCGATCTCGCTGGCCGTGGCCTTGCGGATCGCCTGATAATAGCTGTCACAGATAGCGAAATATTCGCGGATCGGGCGGCGAAAGCGGCCCAGCCCCAGAATCAGCGTTTCCAGCAGGGCGCCCTCGTCGCTGCTCACTTCCAGCCCGAGCCGGCCGTCATCGACCGACAGGCGCAGGCGATAGGGGCCGGTGTGCCCGGCCTCGGCGGAGCGCAGCGGCTTGAACAGGTTGTCCTCGATCAGATCGAAGATAGCGATCCGCCGCTCCTGTTCGATATCGGCGTTGCGCCACAGGATCGTCGCCTCGTCGAGTTCGATATGGATGATCCGCGGGTCCGCCATCGCCGGGCTTTTCGCAGATGCAATATGGCGGGGCAAGGGGCTGTCGTCGTCCCCGCTATCCACAGGCCTGCAACCGCCGCCCCCGCTTGCGCCAACGCCCGCTTGGGCGCAAGGATCAGCGTTCCATGCAAACCGCCCTGATCGCCCGACCCGACGAAGCCGCCGCGCGCGCGCTGCCCAGCAACGTAGAGGCGGAGGCCGCCTTCATTGGCGCGGTGCTGATTGACAACCGGGTGATCGAAGAGCTGTCCACCGCGCTGCTCCCGATTCATTTCTTCGAGCCCGTCCATGCCCGGATCTATGAGCGGATCCTGCAACTGCTCGATCGCAAGGCGGTGGTTACTCCGATCACGCTGAAACCCTATTTCGAAGCGGACGAGGCGCTGAAGGACCTGGGCGGGGCGGCCTATCTCGCGCGGCTGACCGCCGACGGCCAGGGCCTGCTCGCCCCGCGCGAGCTGGCGGGGCAGATCTATGACCTGGCGCTGCTGCGCGAACTGATTTCGGTGGGGCGCAATCTGGTCAATTCCGCGCTCGACACCTCGGAACGGGTCGAACCGCTCGAGCAGGTGGCCGAGGCCGAGGCGGCGCTCTACAAGGTGGCCGAAGGGGCCAGCGCCGGCAGCGAGGCCCAGGGCTTCGCCACCGCCACCCGGACCGCGCTGGGGATGATCGAGCAGGCACTGCTGTCCGGCGGGCATATTTCAGGCACCACCACCGGGCTGACCTCGATCAACGAGAAGATTGGCGGGCTGCACGACAGCGATCTGATCATCCTTGCCGGGCGCCCGGGCATGGGCAAGACCTCGCTGGCCACCAACATTGCCTTTAATGCCGCCGACCGGCTACGCCGCGATCTGGCCGACGGGATCGAGCCGGACAAGTCGGTCGGGGCGGCGACGGCCTTTTTCAGCCTGGAAATGAGCGCGGATCAGCTGGCCACCCGTATCCTGGCCGAACAGTCCGGCATCAGCAGCGAGGCGCTGCGGATGGGCAAGATCAGCCGCGACGATTTTCAGCAGTTGTCCTACGCCAGTCAGCGTTTGGCCGAGCTGCCGCTGTACATTGACGACACCCCGGCACTGTCGATCGCGGCGCTGCGCACCCGCGCGCGGCGGCTCAAGCGGCGGCACGACATCGGGCTGGTGGTCGTCGATTACCTCCAGCTGCTGCAAGGGTCGGGCCGGGCAAGCGACAACCGGGTCAACGAGATTTCCGAGATCAGCCGAGGCCTCAAGACGCTCGCCAAGGAACTGGGAGTGCCGGTGATCGCGCTCTCGCAGCTCAGCCGCGCGGTCGAACAGCGCGAGGACAAACGGCCGATGCTGTCGGACCTTAGGGAATCCGGCTCGATCGAGCAGGATGCCGACATGGTCTGGTTCGTGTTCCGCGAGGATTACTATGTCGCCGCCCGCGAACCCAAGGTCCCCGAAGGATCGGACGATACCAAGACCCACGAAGCCCACGCCGCCTGGCAGGCCGAGATGGAGCGGGTGTTCGGCACAGCCGAACTGATTGTCGCCAAGCAGCGGCACGGCTCCACCGGCAAGGTCCGGCTGCGCTTCGAATCGCGGATCACCCGGTTCAGCGATCTGGCGGACGATTCGATGGCCAGTCACAGCTATGATTGATTGTTGCAATAAACATAGATAAAACAATTATTTATGTGAATATTTCTTGACTTCCGAATCGCCCGGCGTGTAGCAGCCGCGCTTTCCCGGATTATCCCGAACTGGAGTGCCCCATGGCGCGCGTTACCGTTGAAGATTGTGTCGACAAGATTCCCAACCGCTTCGACCTCGTGTTGATGGCGGCCCAGCGTGCGCGTGAGATTTCGGGCGGCGCCGAACTGACGATCGACCGCGACCGCGACAAGAACCCGGTCGTCGCCCTGCGCGAAATCGCCGAGCAGACCGTGCGACCCGATGTGCTGAAGGAATCAGTGATCAATTCGCTGCAGCGCGTTCTGCCCGAAGACGACGACGAGGTTGATGACGTCGGCTCGCTCAGCCAGCAGGCCGAAGCACTGCGGATCACCGCCGCAGCGCCGGTGCGCAACACCTCTATCGGCGGCGACTACGACGGCTGATCACGGTTCGGCACACGGTGTGCGGCAAAAGGCCCGCTTCCCACGGAAGCGGGCCTTTTGCTTGGCAATCAGCGGCAGGGCCACGTCTTGATGAAATAATCGGCGAAGGCCGTCTTCATCGAGGTGGCCGGGCGCGCGGCCGGGGCATAGGTGTTGAGGTGGGCGATCAGCTGGTTGGAATTGATCGTGCTGCCCTTGGGCGGGCAGCTGCTGGGACGCCCTTGGGCGCGCTCTGCCGCGAGGCGCTGCTTGTAAGCCTGGCCCGCGGCCATACCTTCGGCCTTGAGCACTTTGATGTCGCCTGAGAACATCGCCATCATCCCCTTGGTCTTGAGGCCATCGACCTTGGAAAGGAACGTGGCCACGCTCATGTCGCCGGGACCGGCGAGCGCCGGGGTGGCGGTCACAAGCAAGGCCAGGCCAAGGATGGAACGGTTGATTTTCACGCAGGATCTCCGGTTGGTTCAGCTCGACTGGGTGCTTGACCGCGCTGGTCTTGCCAGACCATGAACCGGACCGGCAAGCGGAGCACCGGTACACCATGAGCGGAAGCGAGGAAATCATCGCCGATCTGGCCCAGAGCGCGCTGACCGCGCGCGCCGTGGAACCCGCGCACGGCGAGGATGCGGCAGGGCACACCGCCGAACGCGCTTGCCTTAACTGCGGCACGGTCCTGATCGGGGCCCACTGCCACGCCTGCGGCCAGGCCGCGCATGTTCACAAGACGCTGGGCGCCTTCGTCCACGATCTGTTGCACGGGGTGTTCCACTTCGAAGGCAAGATCTGGCGCACGCTGCCTTTGCTGGTCTGGCGGCCCGGCAGGCTGACCCGCGAATACATCGACGGGCGGCGGGCCAGCTACGTCTCGCCAATCGCGCTGTTCCTCTTCAGCGTGTTTCTGATGTTTGCGGTTGTGAAGCAGTTTTCGGGCGCGTTCGATCCTGGCAACATCGTCAAGGTCAACGGCGTTTCGGTGAATGAAGGTCTGCCCGGCCAGGTCAAGCGTCTGGCTGGCCTGAAAGAGCAGCGCGCGGCGCTGAGCCGTGCCGGCCAATCGACGGCGAAAGTGGACGGGCAGATTGCCGGGGCCGAGGAAGCGTTGAAGGTGATGCAGGACGTGAAGTCGGCCAACCTCGACTCGGTCAATGCCCGCAGCGCGATTCCGGCTGTCGATCGCACTTTCAAGGCGCTCAAGACCGACCCTGGCCTTGTGCTCTACAAATTGCAGAACAACGCCTACAAATACAGCTGGGCGCTGATCCCGCTCTCGGTGCCGTTCGTCTGGCTGCTGTTCCCGTTCAATCGCCGCTTCCGGCTCTACGATCACACGGTTTTCGTAACCTATTCACTGTGCTTCATGACGCTGCTGGTGGTCGTGCTGTCGCTGGCAATTGCCGCTGGGGTTCCGCTTGTGGCGCTCGCAGCGATTCTGATCCCGCCGTTCCACATGTACCGGCAGCTGCGTGGAACCTATGGTCTGGGCCGGATTGGCGCGCTGTGGCGCACGGCGGCGCTGCTGGTCTTTGCTGCCGCCGCTCTGGTTCTGTTTGCGATGCTGATACTCGCCGAAAGCGGCAGTTGACGTCAGCCGCGCTGGGCTGCAGTCCGCGCTTCGGCAAAGCGCTTGCCGGCCTTGGGGATTGCCGATCCGCGCACCGTGGCCGGGCGCAGCATGCCGCTCGGCTTGTCGGGCCGGTCCAGCTTGCCGTCCTTGATCAGCGTGTCGATCTCTTCGCCGGTCAGCGTTTCAAACTCCAGCAGCGCCTTGGCGAGCAGATGGAGCTTGTCCTCGTGCTTCTTGAGGATATCGGCGGCGCGCTTGTGTCCGCCGTCAACCAGGCTGCGGATTTCCGCGTCGATCAGCTTGTTGGTTTCGGCCGAATGCATCGTGCGCTGCGACGATCCATAGCCAAGATAGCTCTCCGACTGCTCTTCGTATTGCAGCGGCCCAAGCTTGTCTGACATCCCCCAGCGGGTGACCATGTTGCGTGCCAGCGAGGTGGCGTTCTGGATGTCCGATGAAGCGCCGGACGACACCTTTTCGTGGCCGAAGATCACTTCCTCGGCCACGCGGCCGCCCATTGCCACCGCCAGCTGGGCGTGCATCTGGTCGCGGTGGAACGAATAGCGGTCACGCTCTGGCAGGCGCACCACCATGCCCAGCGCGCCGCCGCGCGGGATGATTGTCGCCTTGTGGATCGGATCCGAAGCCGGTTCGAACACCGAGACGATCGCATGACCGGCCTCGTGATAGGCGGTCATCTTCTTCTCGTCGTCGTTCATCACCATCGAGCGCCGTTCGGCGCCCATCATGACCTTGTCCTTGGCGTCCTCGAACTCCTGTCGGGCCACCAGCCGCTTGTTGCGGCGCGCTGCCAGCAAGGCGGCTTCGTTGACCAGATTGGCGAGGTCTGCACCCGAAAACCCGGGGGTGCCGCGGGCGATGGTGCGGGCTTCCACGTCAGGAGCCAGCGGCACCTTCTTCATGTGGACTTCCAGGATCTTCTCGCGCCCTTCGATATCGGGCAGCGGCACCACCACCTGGCGGTCGAAGCGGCCCGGGCGCAGCAGCGCCGGATCGAGCACGTCGGGGCGGTTGGTCGCGGCAACGATGATGATCCCTTCGTTGGCCTCGAAGCCGTCCATCTCGACCAGCAACTGGTTGAGCGTCTGTTCGCGCTCGTCGTTGGAATTGCCCAGACCATGGCCGCGATGGCGGCCGACCGCGTCGATTTCATCGATGAAGACGATGCAGGGCGCGTTCTTCTTCGCCTGTTCGAACATGTCGCGCACCCGGCTGGCGCCGACGCCGACGAACATTTCGACGAAGTCCGAACCCGAAATCGTGAAGAACGGCACCCCGGCCTCGCCGGCGATGGCGCGGGCCAGCAGGGTCTTGCCGGTACCGGGCGAACCGACCAGCAACGCGCCCTTGGGGATCTGTCCGCCCAGCTTGGAAAAGCGGTGCGGATCCTTCAGGAACTCGACGATTTCCTCAAGTTCCTCACGGGCTTCGTCGATCCCGGCAACATCGGCAAAGGTCACCCGGCCCTGTTTCTCGGTCAGCATCTTGGCCTTGCTCTTGCCAAAGCCCATCGCGCCCGATCCGCCGCCCTTCTGCAGCTGACGCATCGCGAAGAACGCCAGACCAATCAGCAGGACAAACGGCAGGACATTGAACAGCAGCGCCAGCAGCAGGTTGCCCTGCTCGGGGGCTTTGCCTTCATACTTCACGCCGTGCTCCTGCAGCAGCGGCTGGAGCGTGGGATCGTTGGGAACCGCGACGGTCGAGAAGACTTCGCCGGTCTTGAGCTTGCCGGTGATCTTCGTTTCGCCGACCTCGACCGATGTGATCGATCCTTCGGCCACCTTGGCGCGGAAATCGGAATAGCCCAGCGTCTTGATCGCGGCTTCGTTGCGGGCATTGAACATCGACACGACTGTCAGCAGGACAAGAAATACCCCGCCCCAGATCAGCAGGTTCTTCACCCAGGGATTACCGCTCGGCTGTTCCTCGTTCATGCGCGCTGATCCTTTCGTCCGCCCTATGTAGGCG
Organism: Novosphingobium sp.; assembly: GCA_013141325.1. GTDB lineage: Bacteria > Pseudomonadota > Alphaproteobacteria > Sphingomonadales > Sphingomonadaceae > Novosphingobium. Next base: position 23,020 of record JABFRE010000189.1, on the reverse strand, counting down.
CGGGCTGGTGAAGCGCAAGTTTACGGGCGGAGTCTTTGGTTTGGTGCGGTCGGCCCCTTCGGCTGTCCGCAGCGATCAGGACGTCAGCTCTTCGATCCGGTGGTGCGGCAGTACGCGCCACGCGCCGATCAGCAGGATCACGTGAAGCGCCTCCACCAGCATCGGCACCTGCCAGCCAGCATAGGACCCGTCGAGGCCCAGACTAACCGCACGGACAATCACCGCCGTGCCCATCAGCGCGGCGGGAACCAGCAGCAGGTCGGCGTTGCGGCGCCAGGCGCCGATCATCATGCACACCGCCGTCACTCCGAAAAAGGCGGTGAAATCGGCGCGCAGCGTCGAAAGCCCCCGCGCGCCTTCGACGGACAGGCCAAAGCCGGTGGCCGTTGTCTGCGGATTGAGCAGGAAATTCAGTCCCATGAACAGGTCGAACAGGCCAAACAGAAAGACCAGGGCGGTCAGGATCAGGCGCATCGGTAAGCTCTCCTGTTAACGCGGATTTAGCCTTTGTGGCCCACGAAAATTCGAAAGCAAAGCCTGTTGCGCAAGGGGCTTGGGAATTGCACAAGATGGTGGCCATGAACGGGCCAAGAATCCTTCTCATCGTCGGGGGCGGAATAGCCGCCTATAAGGCTTGCGAGCTGGTGCGCCTGATCCGCCGCCAGGGCGGGGAGGTGACCTGTGTGCTGACCGAGGGCGGGTCGCAGTTCGTGACCGCGATGACCTTGGCCGCCTTGTCCGAAAATCCGGTGCACACCACGCTGTGGGATCTGACCGCCGAAGTCGAGATGGGCCACATCCAGCTGTCGCGTCAGGCCGATCTGGTCGTAGCCTGCCCGGCAACCGCCAACCTGATGGCCAAGATGGTCCACGGCATTGCCGACGATCTGGCCTCCACCCTGCTGCTGGCGACCGACAAGCCGGTGCTGGCCGTGCCGGCGATGAATGTGAAGATGTGGCAGCACGCCGCCACCCAGGCCAATGTCCGGGCGCTGATCGATCGCGGGGTGGCGGTGCTCGATCCCGATGAGGGGCCGATGGCCTGCGGCGAGTACGGCCCTGGCCGTCTGCCCGAGCCAACCGCGGTGTGGAACGCGGTCTGCCAGATGCTGTCGTTCGAAAGCCTGGCGCTGGCCGCGCCCGAGCCCGAGTTCGGGTTCGATCCCCTGGCTGGCTCGATGGAGCGCGCCGAATCTGTCGACACCGGGCTTGGCGGGCTGTCGGCAGGGCTGATCCAGCGGACTACCGTATCGCGGATCGTGTTCGACGACGATCCCCTGCCGGAAGGGGCGATCGACGATGCGGCGGAATTCGCGCCGGAGCCGGAGCTGGCGGCGATGGACGAGGCCGAACCGGCAGCGCCCGAACCCGCGCGCTCCACACCGCTGCTCTCCAAGAAGGGCAAGGCCAAGGCCGCCCCGCCAACCGATCCCGACGCGATCAACCATCTGGTGACCGAGCAGGCCGCACCCGAGCCGATCCCGGGCGATGCGCCAGCCAAACGCGGCTCGGCGAAAGGCAAGGCGGCGGCCGAGGCGGTTTCCGACGAGGCAGCAGTGTTGGAAGGTCAGCCGGATTTCGAAACCGATCCCAAGCATCGTCCGCTCTATGGCAGGCACGTGCTGATCACCGCCGGCCCGACCCACGAGCCGATCGATCCGGTCCGCTACATCGCCAACCGCTCGTCGGGCAAGCAGGGCTATGCAATTGCCGCAGCGGCGGCGCGCGCGGGTGCCCGGGTGACACTGGTGTCCGGACCGGTGGCACTGGAATGTCCGCAGGGGGTCGACCGTGTGTTTGTCGAAACCGCTGTGCAGATGGCCGATGCGGTCAAGCGCGCACTACCCGCCGACGTGGCGGTGATGGTTGCCGCCGTCGCCGACTGGCGCACCACCGAAGTGTCCGGCGAAAAGATGAAGAAGCGCGGATCGGCCCCGCCCGCCCTGCGGCTGACCGAGAACCCCGATATCCTGACCATGGTCGGGGTCAGCGACAAGCGTCCCAGGCTGGTGGTCGGCTTCGCCGCCGAAACCGAAAAGGTGATCGATCACGCCACGGACAAGCGCAAGCGCAAAGGGGCGGACTGGATCGTGGCCAACGACGTCTCGGGACCATCCGGCAAGAGCGTGATGGGCGGCGAGGCCAATGCCGTGCATATCATCAGCGAGGCGGGTGTCGAAAGCCTGCCGGAAATGCCAAAGGACGATGTCGCCGCTGCGCTTGTCGAAAGGATCGCCGATGCACTCGCCCAATCCGGTTCCGGTAAGGGTTAAGCGCCTGCCGCATGGGCAGGGGCTGGATCTTCCCGCCTATGCCACCCAGGGCGCAGCCGGAATGGACGTGGTTTCGGCCGAGGATGTGACGATCGGTCCAGGCGCGCGCCATGCGGTGGCGACCGGTCTGGCCCTGGCCATCCCCCCGGGGTTCGAAGTGCAGGTGCGGCCGCGCTCGGGACTGGCGCTGAAGCACGGGATCACGGTTCCCAACACCCCGGGCACGATCGACAGCGATTATCGAGGGGAGCTCAAGGTGATTCTGATCAACCACGGCGCCGAAGCCTTTGCGGTCCGCCGGGGCGACCGGGTGGCGCAACTGGTGCTGGCGCCGGTCACCCAGGCCAGCTGGCTGCCGGTTGACGAACTGGACGAAACCGCGCGCGGCGAAGGAGGCTTCGGCTCTACCGGCGGCGTGGCCGCGCTGGGGAACTGAACCAAAAGGCGGGCCCGTTTCCGGACCCGCCCTTGGTGTCTCTATCTGGCGACAATGCCTATTTCTTGGTCTTTTCGGGCGCCACGCTGATCCGAACCGTTTCGCCCGAATTTCCGGGGAAATTGGTGAACATCGCTTCGACCAGGTTGGGCACCAGGTATTGCAGGCGGTTCGAGGTCGAGGCGGCTTCGGCCTTGCCTTCGAACAGCCGCACACCGTCGGCCTTGCGGTCGATCTTTAGCGAAATGCCGCTGGTGAAGACGGTGTAGTTTTCATAGCCGTTGTCAAACCACGGATCGTGCCAGCCATAACCCCACATCCCGTGCGGCCGACGATAACCACCCCAGTAGGAGCGCGGGTAGCCGTAGTAGCCGCGCCACGGACCCCAGAACGGATCATAGCCCAAGCCGGTCGAGCGGACCTTTTCGCGCCCTTTGTCCACGCCGTAGTCGAAGCGGACCAGCAGGTTGGCGGTTTCCGGCCGGGCCGGGGTGTAGCCCAGCTGCGCCATCCGTTCGTCGACCAGGCGCGAATACTGCGAGAATTCGAGCCCGCCAGCCAGCGCCGGATCGTCTGCCACCACCGCGAAGGTCTGGCCCTGCGGTGCGGGCAGCTGGCTTTGGAAGCGCGAAACCTTGGCATTGAAGGGCTGCGCACAGGCGGCCAGCGCCGCCAGCATGATCGGGACGAGCGCGACCTTGACCCAGCCGCCCAGCGATTTGCGTTCGTACGACATCGAGCCGTTCCTCCTGAACCGTCCGGACGCGAATCACGCGCGAACGGCGAAAAGTGTATGTTCGACGTTGGATTGAGCCAACCCGGCTTAATCGGGCTTGAATGGATCTGCCGTCTCGCATTGGAGCGCCTGCGCCCTATCCGCGCACCAGCCCCAAAGCCTGATAGGCAGCGTTCAGCGTCGGCCCGCCCAGCTCGCGCGCCTTCGCGGCCCCTTTGGCGAGGATCGCATCAAGCGCTGCGCGGTCCTGACGCAGCTCGACGAAACGGGCGTTGATCGGGGCAAGGCTTTCCACCAGCAGTTCGCCCAGCGCCGGCTTGAACCGGCCAAAGCCTTCGCCGCCAAAGCGGGCCAGCACCGTGTCAACGCTGTCACCGGCCATCGCCGCGTAGATTCCAACCAGATTGGCCGCCTCGGGTCGGCCCTCGAGCCCGCCCTTGTCCGACGGCAGCGGTTCGGGATCGGTCTTGGCCTTCCGGATCTTGGCCATGATCGCGTCGGCGTCGTCGGTCAGGTTGATCCGGCTCATGTCGGATGCATCGCTCTTGCTCATCTTGGCGCTGCCATCGCGCAGACTCATGATCCGGGCGGCTTCGGGGGGGATGATCGGCTCGGGCAGGGTGAAGACCGGTGCGCCCTCTGCGGCGAAGTCGTTGTTGAACTTCTGGGCAATGTCGCGCGCCAGCTCGAGGTGCTGTTTCTGGTCCTCGCCGACTGGCACGTGAGTGGCCTGATAGAGCAATACGTCGGCCGCCTGAAGCACCGGATAGGTGAACAGCGCGACGCTGGCTCCTTCGCGATTCTTGCCGGCCTTGTCCTTCCACTGCGTCATCCGGTTCAGCCAGCCCATCCGGGCGGTACCGTTAAGCAGCCACTGCAGCTCGGCATGGGCGGGAACCTGGGCCTGGTTGAACAGCACCGACTTGTCGGGATCGATCCCGCAGGCAACCAGTGCGGCGACCATTTCGCGGGTGCTCGCGGCCAGCTGGGCGGGAACGTGCGGCTGGCTGATCGCGTGCAGATCCGCAAGGAAGTACAGGCTTTGCCCGCCGCCGGCCGCGACGTCGTCCTGCATCTTCACCCAGTTGCGGATCGCCCCCAGGTAATTGCCCAGGTGGAGATTGCCGGTCGGCTGGATTCCGGAAACGATGCGCATCTATTCGACCTCAAGGATTTCGTCGTCGGCCGCCGTGCGGTCCGGACGGCGGCGCCTTAGCTGGGCGAGCACCCGCTTGTCGACCGCGCCGAGCGCGAAAGCGGCGGCAAAGAACGTGCCCAGCCCGGCAAACACCAGCAGGCCTAGCGACCAGACGCGGGCGAACCAGCTGCCCGAATAGTGTTCGGACAGCAGCGGGGTCAGCCACCACAGCAGCGCTGCCATCGCCAGGGTTGCCGCCAGTTGGCGCAGGATCTTGGCGGCCAGTGGCCAGGTAAAGTGGAACCACCCGCGCCGGTGAAGAAAGGCATAGAGCAGCAGGCAGTTGAGCGTTGCCGAAGCCGCGGTCGCGCTGGCGAGGCCCACAATCCCCCATTGGCGCACCACCACCACGTTGAGAAAGATGTTGAACGCCAGCGAGACCAGCGCGGTGATGACCGGGGTGCGGGTATCCTCACGGGCGAAAAAGCCGGGGTTGAGGATCTTGACGATCACATAGGCGGGCAATCCGGCCACCAGCGCAACCACAATCTGCGCCATCACCGTGCCATCGGCCTGGCTGAACTTGCCGCCGACGAAGAACGCCGTGCAGAACGCCGGGGCGCAAACCGCCAGCGCGGCCGCAGCGGGCAGGGTCAACAGCGTTCCGATCTCGAACGCGCTGGCTTGCAGACGCTGGGCCTCACCCGCCTCGCCGGTGTGGATGTGGCGTGAGAGCATCGGCAGGATGGCGGTGCCCAGCGCTATCCCGACGATCCCCAGCGGCATCTGATTGAGCCGGTCGGCCAGCTTGAGCAGGGTCAGCGAACCCTGCGGCAGGCTGGTCGCGAAGAAGGTATCGACGAACTGGCTGATCTGATAGATGCCGGCGCCGAAGGTGGCGGGAAGGATAAGGGCGCCCAGCTGCTTGACCTGGGGTGTCAGCCGCGGGGCTGAAATCTTGAGCCTGACCCCCGCACGACGGGTTTCCCACCACAGATAGAGGAACTGCCCCAGGCCCGAAAGCGCCACGGCCACGGCCAATGCCATTCCAACGATTGTATCGTCGCCGCTGGATCCGCGCAGACGGTTGCCGATCAGAATCGCGCTGATCAGGAACAGGTTGAGCAGCACCGGAGCAAAGGCTGCGGGACCAAAGCGCGAGCGCGCGTTGAGCACGCCGGCCAGCATCGCCATCAGACTGATGAAGCCAAGGTAGGGAAAGGTCACCCGGCTGAGCAGCACGGTCAGATCGAACTTGCCAGGCACGCTGGCATATTCCCGGGCCAGTACCCAGACCAGCGCAGGCATGAACAGCATCGCCAGCGCGCTGAAGGCCAGCAGCACCCAGACAAACACCGAGAGGACGTCGTCGGCAAAGCCGTTGGCCTGCTCTTCCCCGCCTTCGCCGTGCAGCGCGCGGCTGTACATCGGCACGAAGGCGACGCTGAACGCACCTTCGGCGAAGAGGCGGCGGAAGGTGTTGGGCAGGGTGAAGGCCAGCTGGAACGCGTCGGCAACCAGCCCCGCGCCAAGCACGCGGGCCAGCAGCATGTCACGGGCGAAGCCGAACACACGGCTGATCGCCGTGAGCCCGCCGATGGTACCAACGTTCCTGATCAGGCTCATCCGCAGCCTCCCCCCGCCGCGTCAGGCCGCGTCCGCGCTCAGGCCTCGCCAGCCGGGGCGTCTTCGCCTTCGCCGGCGGCCTGTTGGGCCTGCAGCTGCTGAACATAGAGACCGTTGAAATCAATCGGTTCCAGCAGCAGCGGCGGGAAGCCGGCATCACGCACCGCATCGGACACGACGCGGCGGGCAAACGGGAACAGGATCCGCGGCGCTTCGGCATAGGTGAAGGCGTGCATCGAACCTTCGTCGAGGTTGCGCATGCCCACCAGCCCGCAATAGGTCAGGTCGACGATGAAGGCGGTTCCGGCCTGGCACTTCGAGGCGATTTCGATCTTGAGGGCGATCTCGCTGACCTCGTCGTTGATCGTGCGGGCGCTGATATTGAACTGCACGTCGATCTGCGGCGGATCCTGCCATTGGAAGGCGTCGGGCGAATTGGGAACCTCGACCGACAGATCCTTGACGTATTGCGAGATGATCCCGGCGGCCGGCGACGTATCGGCGCCGTTGGGAAGGGGCGCTTCAAGGCCCAGATCGGTGATGATGCTGCCGTCGTCGGACATGGTGCTTTGGCTTTCCGATAAAGTGTTGCAGAATTGGCGGCGCGCCTAGCACTGCGGCGGCGCAGCGGCAACGGCAAAGCGGCCCGGATCGGGCCCGCCACGCAAAAGACACAAGTTCGGCGCAAAAATTGCACAGGGTGGGCCATCCACGCGTTGTTCATTTGTGTTTGGTACCTATTTGCCGTTAGAGTGTTGCTGTGCTGCGGTATGCGGCAGGGACTGGAATTGTGGACAAGACCGTAGAGATCGTCATCCTTGCCATGGTGGCAGCCTTTCTGGGGCTGCGGCTCTATTCCGTGCTCGGCCGCCGTGCCGAACATGAAGAGCGCCCCGTGCAGCCGCGCTTTGAGCCCAAGGGCGATGCGGCGCCGCGTCCGCTCGCGCCTGAGATGCCGGGTACCCAGACCGGGCCGATTCCACCGCGTGCACTGGTCCCGGGCGTAACCCCCGTGATCGAGCGTGGGCTCAAGGAAATCGCTGCGGCCGACCGCCGCTTTGATACCCTCGCCTTTGTCGACGGCGCCAAGGGTGCCTACCGGATGGTGCTCGAAGCCTTCTGGAAGGGTGACAAGGACGCCTTGGCCCAGCTCTGCGATCCTGCCGTCCACGCCCAGTTTGCCGAGGCGATCGATGCCCGCGCTGCAGCCGGCGAACAGCTCGACAACCGGCTGGTGCGGATCGAGGAGGCGACCATCGCCGCCGCGTCCTATCAAGCCCCGGTGGCGCGGATCACCGTGCGGTTCCTGGCCGATATCGCGGCGGTCACCCGCAATGCTGAGGGGCAGGTCATCGCCGGATCGCTCGACGATGCGGTTGAAGCGCGGGACATGTGGACCTTCAGCCGCAATGTCTCGGCCGAAGCGCCGGACTGGCTGCTCGAAGAAACCGACGAGGCCTGAGCCCCGATGCCGTGCCAGCCGCTTCGTCTGCTGGCAGCGCTTGCCCTTATCGCCCTGTTGTCTGCATGCGGGCGGGTTATCCCGCCGCCGCGCAGCTCCGCACCGGTCGTTGCCCCGCCCTCTGGCGTGGTTGCCCCGCCGCTGCCCGCCACGGCCGTGCTTGCCGGCGTGGCCAGCGGTCCGGCCTTCGCCGCGCTGGGGGTCAAGGCCGATGATGCAGCCGGTGCGCTGGTCTCCTTCCGTGAGAGCTGCCCGCGCCTGACCACGCGCAGCGATCCCTCCGGCCTGACCCGGCCCGAAGACTGGAAGCCGGCCTGCGCGGCGGCTGCCAACTGGCCGGCAGGCCAGGCGACCCGCTTTTTCGAAGCGTGGTTCGAACCGGTCAAGGTGGGTGCGGGTCAGGCCTTCGTGACCGGGTATTACGAACCGGAGATCGCCGGGGTCCGCACGCGCCAGCCCGGTTACGACGTGCCGGTTTATGCCCTGCCGCCCGACCTGGTCCGCGCGCGTGAGAGCGATGCCCCGCCGACCGACAAGGGCGTCCAGCCGCTTGGCCGCTATGACTCCGAAGGCAAATTCCAGCCCTATCACGACCGCGCCGCTATTGATGCCGGTGCGCTGGGCGGAAAAGGGCTGGAAATCGGCTGGGCGGCCGATCCGGTCGAGCTGTTCTTCCTCCAGATCCAGGGTTCTGGCCGCCTGCGCGGTCCTGACGGCACGGTGATGCGGATCGGCTATGCCGGGCAAAACGGCCTGCCCTACACCGGGGTCGGTTCGGTAATGCGCCAGCGCGGGCTACTCGGCAGCGGGGCGGGGCAATATTCCGGCTCGATGCAGGGGATCATGCAGTACATCCGCGACAACCCCGATGCGGGCAGGGCACTGATGCGTGAGAACAAGAGCTATGTGTTCTTCAGGGAACTGACCGGCGATGCCCCGCTCGGCGCGCTGGGCGTGCCGGTCCGCGCCCGCAGCAGCGTGGCCGCCGATCCCGCCTATGTTCCGCTGGGCGCGCCGGTGTGGCTCGCACTCGACCGGGCCGAGGCCAACGGGCTGTGGATCGCGCAGGACACCGGCGGAGCGATCAAGGGCGCCAACCGGTTCGACAGCTTCTGGGGCGCGGGCCCAGAAGCCCGGCAGATCGCCGGCGGAATGAGCGGGCGGGGCGAGGCGGTCTTGCTGCTGCCCAGGGGAACGCTCAAGCGCCTGAGCGCCCAGTAATGCGCCCGCCGCGCGGACTTTCTCCCGAGGAGGCAGAACTGTGGGCGCGGGTAGCCGGGACGGTCAAGCGGCTCCATCCGCCCCGGAACGACAGCGCGACCCAGACGAAGCAGCGCGGAGAGGTGCGAACGCGTGTTTGCGCTCCCGCACCATCGGGTTCACCGGCGCAAGCCCCTCCACCATCCCTGCGGGATGGTCCCCCTCCCCGGCACGGTGAGGAAAGGCAGCGCCCGCTGGACCGCCGCGGGCTCGATTCCTCATGGGACAAGAAGCTTGCGCGCGCGGCGCTTCATCCGGATTTTACGCTCGATCTCCACGGCCATTCGCTCGATTCCGCTCATGTCCGGCTCGATCATGGGCTGGCCCAGGCCGCCGCGATGGGCGCGCGGCTGGTTCTGGTGATTACCGGAAAGCCGCGCAGCGCCGCCGCCGCCGATCGCGGGACCCAGCGCGGGGCGATCCGCGCCAAGGTTCTCGATTGGCTCGCAGCCGGTGCGCATGCTGATCGCATCGCCGCAGTCCGCGGCGCGCACCGCCGGCATGGCGGGGATGGCGCGCTCTATATCGTCATGAAGAGGCCGCGCTGATCCCGAAGGATCGGCGCGGCCAAGTTTACCGGCCCCTGCCGAAGCAGGGGCGGGGAGGAAGTCTTAGAACCGGACGCCCACGGTGACCTGCCAGGTGCGCGGGTCGCCGTAGTAGACGGTCTGGATGTTCCCGACCGAGCTGAATTCCTGCCCGTCGGTCTTGTAGAGCGTGTTGCCGATGTTCTTGACCATGCCGCGCAGGTAGAACTTGTCGAAATCGACCTGAGCGTAGACGTTGCCAACCACATAGCCATCTTCGAAAAGGCCAGGGCGATTGTCGACCGAGAGCCAGTGCTTGTCGACGAAACGCACGTCACCGCCCAGCGACAGGCTGGCGCTGTCACCCATCGGAAAGCGCTGTTCGGCCCCCGCGCGGAAGGTGATCGGCGGGGCGAAGGCCGGCTGGCAGACGATCTTCGTGCCGGTGGGGTTGCACGAGAACGCCGGAGCGCGGCGGCCGTCGTTGAACTCCAGGTACTTGGCATCGAGATAGCCCATCGAGGCGGTCAGCGTCATGCCAGTCCACGGCTTAGCCATGCCTTCGAACTCGATTCCCTGGATGCGCAGCTTGCCAGCATTGAGCACCGGGAAGCTGCCCCCGGTCAGGCCGGTGTTGCCGCCCCCGACACGCGCCTGGAAGTCCTTGTAGTCCGAGCGGAAGACATCCGCCGCAAACGACACCCGGCCATCGGCAAAGGTGCCCTTGAACCCGGCTTCATAGGTCCAGACGTTTTCCGGCTTGAAGGTGGTGACCAGCACGTTGCTGCCGCCGATCGATTGGGTCAGGTCGGCCAGACTGTTGGCACGGCCGTTGAACCCGCCCGACTTGAAGCCGCGGCTGGCCGACACGTAGAACAGCGTGTTCTCGGTCGGCTTGTAGCTGAGCGAGGCCATCGGCGTCCACGCTTCGAAACTGACCGATTTCACGGTGTTGTTCGGCGCGGGCAGGCTGTTCGGGAAGGTGAAGGTCGAAACCAGCAGCGGCGTGGTGCCCAGGCTGGTGGTCGCCGTGGTGGTGCGGAAGTATTCCTTGGTTTCGTGCGTGTAGCGCAGCCCCGCGGTAAGCGAGAGCTGATCGGTAAGGGCATAGGTCAGCTGGCCGAAAGCGGCATAGCTCTTGGTGTCCTGCTCGTCGTCGATCGTGCGCAGAAAGCCCAGCGGCGTCGTCAGATACCGCAGATAGCTGTTGGCATAGGCTTCCTGATGGGAATTGATGTGTTCGTTGAGGTAGTAGGCACCGAGCACGCCCTTGAGCTTGTCGGCGGTCAGCTTGAGCTGAACTTCCTGGCTGAACTGATGTTGACGCACATCGACGAAGACGTCGCCGACCTGCGCCTGGGTGGCGTCGATATCGACATAGTTCTTCGACAGCAGGCGGCGATAGGCGGTGATCGAGCTCAGCTGCAGGCTGTCGTTCAGATCGACGTTGATCGTGCCCGACACACCCCAGTGATCCAGCTTCTGGCCCTTGCCGGGGCCGAAGCTGGTCGATGCCTTGTATGCGTAGGGGCCATAAGGTTCCGCCGCGCCGATAACGAACGGGGTCGCGGCGGTGAACGTGGCGTTGTAGTCGAACCCGACCAGCGGCGCCGTGGCATAGCCCAGAGTCAGGTCATTGCGCTGCCGGGTGTAGTCGGCCGACAGAACCAGTTCGACCGCGTCCGAAGCCTTGGCCCGCAGGATGCCGCGCCCCACCGCGTTGTTGCGGTCGTTGTACTTCCTGCCGGTCAACGGATCGGTGACGATCCCGTCGCGGTTGTCATAGACGCCGGCCAGCGACAGTGCGACCGATCCCGGGACCAGCGGAGCGCTGACATAGCCCTTGGCCGTCGTTTCGTTGTAGTCGCCATAGGTGAAGGCAGCCTCGCCCTTCAGCGTGTCATAGTCGGGCTTTTTGGCGACGACGTTCACCGCGCCGCCGATGGTGTTCTTGCCATAGAGCGTGCCCTGCGGCCCGCGCAGAACTTCGATCCGCTGGACATCGAACAGGTTGAGCAGCGCGCCCTGGATGCGGCTGAAATAGACCCCATCGACGTAGATGCCGACCGCCGGGTCAAAGGTCTGCAGCGCGTCGGGCTGGCCGATGCCGCGAATGAAGATGTTGGCAGAGCTTGAAGAGCCGCGGCCCTGCACCACGTTCAGGTTGGGCACGGCACCCTGGATGCCGGCAAGCGTGGAAGCGCCCTGCTTTTCAAGCTGCGTCTGGCCCAGCGCGGTGATCGCGATCGGAACGTCGCTGATCTTTTCCTCGATCCGGCGGGCGATGACGACGATCGGCGCGTCCTCGGCTGTGGCAGTATCCGCATCGGCCGGAACGTCCTGTGCCAGAGCGGGCACTGCGGTCAGGCTGAACATTGCGCTTGCGATCAGCGAAGCACGGCAAAGCAGGGTGTGCGCGGTCATCGGGGTCCTCTCCCTTGAAAATCCTCATGGTCACCCTCTGGGGCTGACCGTATGAATCGCTTTATATAATAGTTGAACCAACTTTCAACTTTGTTATGCTTGCGTCTGGCGCCGCAAGCGGGAATGACCCCGGATCGTGGCATTGGCGCAACACTGCACCGAGTGTGCAGGGCGGGGAGAGGAACCGGGAATGGACGTTGCCAGCACCGCCAGGGCCGTGCGGATTCCCCGCACCGAGCGCGGGCGGCGCACCCAGCGGGCGATTCTTGACGCGGCCGCTGCGGAGTTTGGCGAGAAGGGCTTTCACGAAAGCTCGATCGTCTCGATCACAATCCGCGCCGGGGCCGCGCTGGGCAGCTTCTACACCTATTTCGAAAGCAAGGAGGCGCTGTTCAAGGCGCTGGTTCAGGACATGAGCGGGCGGGTCCGCGATCAGGTCGCCCCGGTGCTGCGCGGTCATACCGGCAGCGCGGTCGCGGCGGAGGGCGTCGCGCTCGAAGCCTTCCTGCGCTTCGCCCGAGAACACAAGGAAATCTACCGGATCATCGACGAAGCCGAATTCGTCGCGCCCGAAGACTGGCGCGCGCACTATCTGAATACGGCTGCCCGCATTCTCGAACGCCTTCAGGCCGCACGGGCGAAGGGCGAGCTCCGCGTCGAACCCAGCGAGGTCCACGCCTGGGCGATCATGGGAATGAACGTGTTCCTGGGCCTGCGCTTCGGCGTGATGGACGGCAGCGCCGATCTGGGCGATGTGGCCGGTGTGGCCAATGCGCTGTTGAAGGACGGGTTGGGGTAAGCGCGGCTTCCGCCAGTTGCGACTGAATCGAGAATGGAGAGGGCCTTATTGGCTTGGCCTCCTGCTTCGCCCCCGCTAAGCGCGCAACCCATGTCCAACCGCCGTACCTTTGCCATCATTTCGCACCCCGACGCGGGGAAAACCACGCTGACCGAGAAGCTGCTGCTGCAGGGCGGGGCGATCCACCTGGCGGGTGAGGTCAAGGCGCGGGGACAGGCGCGGCGGGCGCGGTCGGACTGGATGAAGATCGAGCAGCAGCGCGGGATCTCGGTCACCTCCTCGGTGATGACCTTCGAGCGCGAAGGGATCACCTTCAACCTGCTCGACACGCCTGGCCACGAGGATTTTTCCGAGGACACCTACCGGACGCTGACTGCGGTCGATTCGGCGATCATGGTGATCGATGCGGCCAAGGGCATCGAGCCGCAGACCCGCAAGCTGTTCGAGGTCTGCCGCCTGCGCAACGTGCCGATCATCACCTTCGTCAACAAGGTCGACCGCGAGGGGCGCTCGGTTTTCGAGACACTGGACGAGGTGGCCGATGCCCTCGCGCTCGATGTGGTGCCGATGTCCTGGCCGATCGGGATGGGCGGGGTGTTCGAAGGCGTGCTCGATTTCGCCACGGACACCATCGCCCGGCCCGAAGGCGACAGCCGCGAATTTCTGGGCCGGCGCACCCCGGCCGAGGGTATTCCGGCAGAGATCGCGGAGGAGATCGAGCTGGCCCGGGGCGGCTATCCCGCCTTCGATCTGGAGGCCTACCGCCACGGCGACTTGACCCCGGTCTATTTCGGATCGGCACTGAAGAACTTCGGTGTGGCCGAACTGATCGACGCGATCGCCCGGTATGCCCCGCCGCCGCGCCCGCAGCCCAGCAATGAGGGCACAGTCCAGCCCGAGGGCAAGGAAGTGACCGGCTTCATCTTCAAGGTCCAGGCCAACATGGACCCCCAGCACCGCGACCGGATCGCCTTCATGCGGCTGGTTTCGGGCACCTTCCGGCGCGGCATGAAGCTGACCCCGTCGGGCAGCGGCAAGCCGGTGGCGATCCATTCGCCGATCCTGTTCTTTGCTCAGGACCGCGAGATCGCCGATACCGCCGAGCCGGGCGATATCATCGGAATCCCCAACCACGGTACCCTGCGGGTTGGCGATACCCTCTCCGAGACCAACAAGGTGCGCTTCACCGGCCTGCCCAACTTCGCGCCGGAAATCCTGCGCAGGGTGGCATTGAAGGACCCGACCAAGACCAAGCAGCTGCGCAAGGCGCTTGACGACCTCAGCGAAGAAGGCGTGATTCAGGTGTTCTATCCCGAGATCGGCGGGCAGTGGATTGTCGGCGTGGTCGGCCAGCTGCAGCTCGACGTGCTGATCAGCCGGCTGGAGGCGGAGTACAAGGTTGAGGCGATGCTGGAGGCCGCGCCGTTCGACACCGCCCGCTGGCTCAAGGGGCCGGATGCCGCGCTCAAGGCCTTTGCCGATTTCAACAAATCGAACCTGGCGAAAGACCGCGATGGTGATCCGGTGTTCATGGCCCGCAGCGCGTGGGACGTCAGCTATCAGCAGGAGAAGAATCCTGACCTGGCCTTTTCAGCGACCAAGGAAAGGTAGTCGGGTTCACGCAAGGGCCGCAGAGAAGAAAATTGAGGCGCAGAGGGGTTGCGTTTGCGGCGAAGCCGCTTGAAATCTTGACGGTCAGGGTAACCGGACCGGTTGATCGATTGAAGGGCCTGCGGCCCGGCACAGCCTCTCCGCGCCTCTCTTCTTCGTCTGTGGCCTCTGCGTGAACCCGTCAACGCTTGCCCCACGCACAGCGCCAGCCTAGCTTCCCCCAATGTCCGACTTCACCGACCACATCACCCCCGACCATGAAGCAATGATCGCCCGGCAGGCGGTTTACTTCACCGCCACCGCCTCAGCCGATGGCCGGATCAACGTCAGTCCCAAGGGGTTGGCTGATACCTTCAAGGTGCTGGGGCCGAACCGCGTTGCCTATCTCGATCTGGGCGGATCGGGGAACGAGACCCACGCGCATCTCGCCGCGCCAAAGGAACAGGGAGGCGGGCGGATCACGATCATGATGTGCAACTTTCAGCAGCCCGCGCTGATCCTGCGGCTCTATGGCCGGGGGCGGGCGGTGCTGCCGCAGGATGCCGACTGGGCGGAGCTCGCCGCGCATTTCACCCTGCTTCCCGGCACCCGCCAGATCTTCGATATCGCGGTCGACAGCGTGCAGACCAGCTGTGGCTGGGGCGTGCCGGTGATGGAGCTCGATCACGAGCGGGCAACGCTGGTCAAATACCACGCCCAGTCCGATCCGGCGAAGTGGGAGGCCAAGATGGCCGGGCGCACCCGTTCGATCGACGGTCTGCCGACCCGCGCCACGGACCGCTACATCGCGGGGGATGCGCCGCAGGCGGGGTGAGCGCGTGAACCTGACCTTCGCCAGTTACAACATCCACAAGGCCGTCGGGCTTGACCGCAAACGCGATCCCGAACGGATCCTGGCGATCCTGAACGAGATCGGTGCCGACATCGTGGCCTTGCAGGAAGCCGATCGGCGGATCGGGCGGCGCGAAAGCGTGCTGCCGCTTCAGCACATCGAGGATTACACGCCGTACCGCGCGGTACCACTTAATCAGCGGCCCGATTCGCTGGGCTGGCACGGCAACGCCCTGCTGGTCCGGCGCGCGATCAAGGTGGCAGAGGCCGCCGTGGTGCCGCTGCCGGTAATCGAACCGCGCGGAGCGATCCGCGCCGATCTGATCGCAGGTGGCGCCCGCATCCGGGTGGTGGGTATGCACCTCGATCTGTCCGGCCTGCGCCGCCGCCATCAGTTGCGCGCGATCCTGGCCCATCTCGATCGCTGCGCCGGGCATTGCCCGACGGTGCTGATGGGTGACTGCAACGAATGGGGTGTCGGCCTGCGTCGGCGTGGCGGGGCGCTGAGCGAGCTTCACGCCCCCTGGCGGATCCTGTCCACGGGGCGCAGCTTCCCCTCGCGCCGCCCGGTCGCGCCGCTCGACCGGATCATCGTGTCGCCCGATTGGTGGGTTGGGGCATGCGGCGTGCACCACAGCGCCCTGGCCGCGCGCGGATCGGATCACCTGCCGGTCTGGGCAAAGCTCGATCTGCCCAAAATTTAGGCAATTGCGCACGATTCGCGCAAATTGCGCGCCAGCCGGGTAAGACTGTTTCGCCCCGTCCCTTGAAATCGCAGTAAAATTGCCAGTTGGCACGGCCCTTGCTGCAAGTGCGAAGCCGGCGGTGTGCCGGCAAGCAATCAGGGGACGGGCATGAAATACGTCATCGCCATCATCAAGCCGTTCAAGCTGGACGAGGTGCGCGATGCCCTCGGCGCCATTGGCGTCGCAGGGATGACCGTGTCCGAGGTCAAGGGCTTTGGACGGCAAAAGGGGCAGACCGAAATTTATCGCGGGGCCGAATATTCCACCAACATGCTGCCCAAAGTGAAGATCGAGATCGCCTGCAGCGACGATCTGTCAGCGCAGGTGGTCGAAACGATCCAGCAGGTGGCGAGCACCGAGGCGATTGGCGACGGCAAGGTCTTCGTCTTCGATCTCGTTTCCGCAACCCGCATCCGCACCGGTGAAACCGGGGACACCGCGCTGTGAGCGGCGCGGACTACAGGAGGGAACCAACAATGATCCGCAAGATGATCTGCGGCGCAGGGGGCCTGGGGGCTTCGCTCTTCGCCGCAACCGCCGCATTTGCACAGGACGGGCCGATCAAGGCCCCGACGGTCGAACAGATGGCCACCATGGTCGACAAGGGCGATACCAGCTGGATGCTGGTCTCATCGGTGCTGGTGCTGATGATGAGCATCCCGGCGCTGGCGCTGTTCTATGGCGGGCTGGTGCGCACCAAGAACATGCTCAGCGTGCTGATGCAGGTCTTCATGATCGTCAGTATCGCGGCGCTGGTGTGGGTTGGCTGGGGTTATACCATGGCCTTTACCAGCACCAATTCGGTGGCACCCGCTTTGGTTGGCGGCTTCGACAAGGCGTTCCTGAAGGGCGTGACGGCCGGCACCTATGCCGCGACCTTCTCGAACAACGTCTATCTGCCCGAATTCGTCTTCGTCATCTTCCAGATGACCTTTGCCTGCATCACCCCGGCGCTGATTGTCGGGGCGTTTGCCGAACGGGTGAAGTTCTGGCCGCTGATGCTGTTCATGGTGCTGTGGCTGACGCTGGTCTATTTCCCGATCGCGCACATGGTGTGGTACTGGGCCGGACCGGACTTCCTGCCCGACGCGCCGACCGATGCCGGCTACCTCTGGCGCATGGGCGCGCTGGACTTTGCCGGTGGTACCGTGGTTCACATCAACGCCGGTATCGCTGGCCTCGTCGGCTGCCTGATGATCGGCAAGCGGATCGGGTTCGGCCGCGAGGCCACCCCGCCGCACTCGCTGACCATGACCATGATCGGCGCCTCGCTGCTGTGGGTGGGCTGGTTTGGCTTCAACGCCGGGTCCAACCTCGAAGCCAACGGGGTGACTGCTGTGGCCTTCATCAACACATTCGTGGCCACGGCGGCAGCGGCGCTGAGCTGGGCGGTGGTCGAACAGATCCACCACAAGAAGCCTTCGATGCTGGGTGCTGCCACTGGCGCGGTTGCCGGACTCGTGGCCATCACTCCGGCTTCGGGCTTTGCCGCGCCGATGACCTCGATCGCGCTGGGTGCACTGGTTTCGCCGCTGTGCTACTTCTTCGTCTCCTACGTAAAGAACAAGCTGAAGTATGACGACACGCTCGACGTGTTCGGGGTCCACTGCATCGGCGGGATCTTCGGCGCGCTGGCCACCGCCGTGGTTGCCGATCCGGCGCTCGGCGGGCAGGGGTTCTTCGATTACACCCAGTTCCCGATGGCTGTCGGCACCTATGACATGGGCGCGCAGATGATCACCCAGATCAAGGCCGTGCTGCTGACCCTGGTTTGGTCGGGCGGCGTCTCGGCCTTGCTCTACTTCGTGATCGACAAGACCATCGGCCTGCGTCCCACCGAGGAAGCCGAGCGCGAAGGCCTCGATCTCAGCGAACACGGGGAACGCGCCTACAACTACTGAGCGCGTCCTCTACCCAGCTTGGCGGGATCGGGGACCTCCTCCTCTCCTCCCCCCGGTCTCGCCAACCCTTGTTCCTCCTGCGAACACAACCTCAAAAGGGCCGGAGCCAGCCGCTCCGGCCCCCTTTTTTCGGGCAGCACTATCGGTTTTGACCCTGGCCAGGTTGGCGCAGCAGCCACGCTTTGAGCCAGGCCTGCCACTGCCGATCGAGCCGGTCGATCGAAGTCGCCAGGTGGTAACGCTTGCCATTGGCGGCCAGCCAGCGCGCCGTGCCCTGACCGGACCGTTCCGCCACGGCGATTTCATTGATGATCCGCGAATTGCCGCTGGTTTCGATCAGGAAATCGGCAAAGGCGCGGGCCTGGGAATAGAAGGTCGGCCCGGCCGACGCCTTGCCAGCCATCAACTTGTCGGCCTCTGCGCCGCTGACAATCCGGATCGAAGCCCCACCAGCGCCGCCGCCCCGGTCGCTCAGCACGCCGTCGCCGGGATTGGCTTTTGCCGCATCGAACACGGGATGATCCATCGTCAGGAACTGCGTGAGCGGCGGCATCTGCATGCCCCGGACGATCGCATCCCGGCGTCCCTGGGTTACGGCGGCGTTTTCCATCAGCACGGCGGCGGTTTCGTCCAGCCAGTCCGGCGCACTGCTGCCATAACGCGGAGCCGCTGCGGTGCTGCCCTGCGCAAGTCCGTCCTGCAGCACCCCAAACCACATGTGCCCGATTTCATGCGCCAGCGCGCCGACTTCCTTTTCGCCCAGCGTCCCGTTGGCTGTCGATCCTCCGGGGATCTGCGTCAGTGCCTGGGCGACGGCCGAATCAACCTGCTGCGGCGTAAGGCCTGGCAATTGTTCGATAATCTTTGCACGGATCGATGATTCCAGCTGGCCGCGCATGCCCTTCCCGTCGAACCACGGCAAGGGCGCGAAACCGGCGGTGCGGATTGCCGCGAGTTGTTCCTTGGTGATCGTGCTGGCCGCGACGATGGCAACCGGCGCGGGAACGGGCGCGAAGTGCCGGGGAAACTGGGTGCTGGCCAGATCGATCGCCGGAAGCAGGGCTGCGGCCCCCTGATCGCTCGCCAGGGCCACCCCCGAGGCGGTTTCGGCGCAGGTCAGTCCCAAGGCGTTGATCTGGGGTACGGCGGTAATCCGCGCGCACTTGCCTGTGAGATCCTGCGCCGCTGTGGAGGTCGGCCAGGCCGCCACTATCAACAATGATATCAGACACGTACGCATTTCACGTCCTCCTGGAGGCGGAATGACTACATGTGTAATCGTTTTGGTCAAGAGGTGATGCGGCGCAAATCAGTGGTGAGGGTTGCTGAGGCAGGCGATTTGAGGCCGAGGGACGCAGGCCCGGTTGGAACGGCCGGCTCAACGCCGCAGAGCGTGCTCGCTCTCGTGCATCAGCTGGGCGATGATCGCCGCGACGGGCTCCTCGTCGCTGACCATGCCCACCGATTGTCCGGCCATCAGCGAGCCATTCTCGACATCGCCGTCGATGACCGCGCGGCGCAGGGCGCCGGCCCAGTACTTCTCGACTTCGAGCTGGGCCGCTTCCATGTCCAGCGCCCCGCTGTCGAGCAAGGCGGCGACTTCGCGCTGCTTGGCGGTGAATTCCTCTGTGCCCTTGTTCTTCAGCGCCCGCACCGGGATCACCGGCAGGCGCGGATCGACCTGGACCGAGGCCACCGCGTCGCGGGCATTGGCCCGGAAGAATGCCTGTTTGAACGCGGGATGGGCGATGCTCTCACGCGCTGCAGCAAAGCGCGTCCCCAGTTGCACACCGGATGCGCCCATTTCGAGGTATGCCGCGATCATGTCACCCCGGCCGATCCCTCCGGCCACGAACACCACATGGTCATCGGCCAGCTCGGGCAGGAATTCCTGCGCCAGCACCGACGTGGCGACCGGACCGATATGCCCGCCCGCTTCGCTGCCTTCGATCACCAGCGCGTCCGCGCCGCCGCGCAGCAGCCGTTTGGCCAGCGCGAGCGTGGGGGCAAAGACCAGCGCCTTGCCGCCATAGGCCTTGATCGCCTCGACGCTGCCGCGCGGCGGGATCCCGCCGGCGAGCACGACGTGGCTGACCCGGTGCATCGCGCAGACCGCGATCAGATCGGTCAGCAGCGGGTGCATGGTAATCAGGTTGACCCCGAACGGCTTGGCAGTGAGGGCCCGGGTCGCGGCGATTTCCGCATCGAGCAGCTCGGGCGTCATCGCCCCGCAAGCGATCACCCCGAACCCGCCGGCGTTGCTGATCGCAGAGACCAGGTTGCGCTCTGACACCCAACTCATCGCTCCGCACAGGATCGCGTGATCGCTGCCAAGAAATTCGATGCCGCGCCGCATCAGCGCGCTGGTCTTGTCGTGCACACAGCCCCCGGGGAAAGAATTGGTTCGGCGTGCTATAGAGAGGACAAGGGGGCGCTGCCTAGCCTTCTTTGCTGCGAACCGTTGCCGAGCGTTTGGCCGGTACCAATGGTACCGATCACCGCTTTACTCTTTGGCTCGTTCGGAAGATTGCAATGCGCGTGCGATCGGAGCGCATTGGGGGGCGAATGGGCGGGCTTGCAGAAACACGCAATGACAAGGCCGTCGCGGTGTTGGCCATATTGGTTTCGGCTCTGCACATTGCGTTGGCCGGCCGGTACGATATTTTTCGCGATGAATTGTATTTTATCGTTTGCGGACAGCACCCAAGCTTTGGCTATGTTGATCAACCCGCCGCGATACCACTTCTTGCTGCGGCGCTTCACACGCTGGCGGATGGTCCCTTTCCGCTGCGCATACCTGCTGCCTTGGCTGCCGGTGCGCTCGTTTGGCTGGCCGCAAGGTTTGCGAAAATGCTCGGCGGGGCAGGTTCGTCGGAACTGTTAGCGGCGCTGGCTTGTGCGCTGGCTCCGATGTTGGTGGGGCTGGGCGGGGTGCTCAGCACCACGACGTTCGATCCGTTGGCATGGACGGCGATAGCATATCTGGTGGTGCGATCGCTGCGGTTTGGGAGCAATCGGGCGCTGATTCTGGCGGGTGTCATTACCGGGCTGGATTTCAACGTAAAATACGCTGTTGCGTTCTGGATAGCAGGATTGCTTGTCGGTCTGGCCGCAAGTCGGGAGCGGTACATTCTGGGACGGGGATCGTTCTGGTTGGGCGCTTCCATTGCTGGCGTCATGGGGCTGCCGACCGTGCTCTGGCAGGCACTGCACGGCTTTCCGTTTCTGGAGCTTGGAGTTGCCGCGCAAGGAAAGAATGCCGTGGTCGGGGTCGGCGCCTTCATGGCCAATCAGATCATGGTGATGAATCCGTTTGCCGCGCCGTTATGGATAATTGGACTTTGCGCTCCTTTCATCGCTCCGAATTTGCGTGATCTGAGATTCGTGCCGATTGCGGTCTTGACGGTTTTCATCTCCGTCAGAATTGGGAACGGCAAAGATTACTATCTTGCTGCGTGCTATCCGGTTCTGTTTGTAATCGGATCGGTGGCGATCGCGCAATTCATCGAGGGTCCTGCAAAGCGTGCCGCTGCTGTCATCGTTCTAGCTCTTCAGGCCGGGTTTGCGGCGATTGCAGCCCCAGTGACGATGCCGTTGCTGTCGCCCGAGGCGCTTTCGGCCTATATGGCGCGTCACGGGATAGAGCCTGGAAAGCAGGAAAAGAGTTTCGAGGGGGCGGTGCTGCCACAAGGATTTGCGGATCAATTGGGCTGGCGGGATTTCGCCGACCAGATTGCGTTCGCGTGGCAGACCATTCCGGCCTCGGATCGAGGGAAGACGGCGATCCTGTTGGATAATTATGGAGAGGCCGCCGCCATCGACATTTACGGCCGCCGAATGGGGCTGCCACCCGCACTGAGCGGGCACAACCACTATTCGGTTTGGGGCCTGAGGGGGCAGCATCCGACGGATCTTATTGTCGTTCAACGAAAACCAGAGGAATTATCGGGGCTTTGCAGTCAGATCATCGTGGTCGGTGTAACGTGGTCTAAATGGGCAATGCCGGGCGAGAACGGCAAATCGATCATCCGGTGCGCTAGCCTGAAAATACCCATCGAACAGTTGTGGCCGACACAGCGGCACATTGACTAGGCAAGTGGCGAGCGGCAGAGCGAGCTGCACGGCGTGCATTCTCTGACTGTCATCCTGCGTCGCCCGAGAAACGTTCAACGCCGTGCGGCACGCCGATCGGAATGCGGTTCACGACCGGCGCAGCGGCGCAGTCGTCACATCCCAGACCGCCAGTACCTTGCCCGGCTCTGTCTCGCTTTCGTCGATCATCCGATCCGGTGCGCGCAGGTTGAACGGCGGCAGGGTGAGGTTGAGGCGGCGATAGCGGAACGAGGCGGGTTGATCGGCATTCTCTGCGTGATCGGGATAGTGGGTGATGACCAGCAGGCGCCCGGCCGCCGCGCCCAGATTTGCCGCTGCTGCAGCAGCCTCGGGCAGGGACAGGTGGTTGAGACATTCCCGGCACAGCACCAGATCGGCAGCCGGAAGCGTATCGGCTACCAGATCGAGCACCTGGAAACGGCGCATGTCGCTGCCGTAGCGGGCCGTGTTGGCCGCGATCAGATCCGGGACGATGTCACCGCCGGTATAGGCGCCGTCAAAGCGCAGTGCCTGCATCCAGTTGAAATCGCCGCAGGGCACGTCGAGGATCGAGGTAATCCCGAAGTGTCCGATCAGTTGTTCGATCCCGGTACGCGCCTGGCGCGTGGCGTCCAGAGTGGAGCCATAGCCCGATGCGCTTTCCGGGTTCTTCCAGAGGTTGCGGGCATAGATCGCGGCAAAGCGGGCGTGGCGGTTGGCATTGCGCCAAAGGAAAACGCGCTCCTTGATCGCGAACCATACGCGTCGCAGGTAGTCGACGATCATCCGGGGTTACTCTGCATCCGGCCCGCAGGCTGCGTGAAGGCCGCGCAGGGCCAGCTCCGGCGTCATCGCCCCGCGTCTGCTTGCAGCTTCGCACGCAGGGCCTTCAATGCCAGGCTGCATTGCGTGGAGTGTGTAGACAGGGTTGTTCATGCAGTATCCTGGCGGGCAAGAATGGGTGTCGCGGCGGCTATTTCAGGCGATTTGCGGCGGATATCGCGCAATTCGGCAACGGCATGCAACCCATTGCGCGATCGGGTGGTGACTTGCAATGCTACATCTGGCGCTGGTCCGCTCGGCGCAATCCGCAGCCGCGCCATTACCCGCGCCAGGATCACCGCCATTTCCGCTTGGGCAAAATGCGCTGCCACACAC
>JABFRE010000011.1 GCA_013141325.1 Novosphingobium sp. | reverse complement strand
GAGTAACCTTCTGGGTGTTCCTGGGGATGATGGTGGGCACGCTGAGTGTCGTCCACTTCCTTGATGCCAAGGACTTCACCGGCTTCCTCGCCAGTTTCGTGTTCATGTTCTTTGTCACCGGCGTCGGCAATGCCTCGACCTTCCAGATGATCCCTGTGATCATGCGCCAGGAAGTGCCGCGGCTGATGCCCGAGCTCGATAGCGCGCAGCGCACCCGCCAGGCGGAAAAGGAATCGGCGGCGATCGTCGGCTTCACCTCCGCGATCGCGGCCTACGGCGCCTTCTTCATCCCGCGCGCTTTCGGGATGTCGATCAGCGCCACCGGCACGCCGCATGTCGCGCTCTATGGCTTCCTGGTCTTCTACGCGAGCTGCGCGGCGCTGACCTGGTACGCCTACACCCGCAAGGGCGGGCTGCTGCACGACGTTGAACGCGGCATCGCCGCTCCCGCCCCCACCGCTCAAGGAGCCCCCGCATGAGCCACCTGCTCGACCGCCTGACCTTCTTCGCCCAGAAGAAAGAGACGTTTTCCGATGGTCACGGGGTAACCACGGCCGAAGCCCGCGACTGGGAGGACGGGTATCGCAAGCGCTGGCAGCACGACAAGATCGTGCGCTCAACCCACGGGGTCAATTGCACCGGCTCGTGTTCGTGGAAGATCTACGTCAAGGGCGGGATCATCACCTGGGAAACCCAGCAGACCGACTATCCCCGGACTCGGCCCGAACTGCCCAACCACGAACCGCGCGGCTGTCCTCGCGGGGCGAGCTACTCTTGGTACATCTATTCGGCCCACCGGCTGAAGTACCCGCTGATCCGCAAGCGGCTGGTCAAGCTGTGGCGCGAAGCGAGGGCGACAATGCCGCCCGTTGCGGCCTGGGCTTCGATCCAGGCCAATCCGGCCAAGCGCAAAAGCTATACTGCGATCCGCGGCCACGGCGGCTTCGTGCGTTCGACCTGGGACGAAGTGAACGAGATTATCGCTGCGGCGAATGCCTATACCGCGAAAAAATGGGGCCCAGACCGGGTGATCGGGTTCAGCCCGATCCCGGCGATGTCGATGGTCAGCTATGCGGCGGGATCGCGCTATCTGTCGCTGCTCGGCGGAACCTGCATGAGCTTCTACGACTGGTACTGCGATCTGCCGCCAGCCAGCCCAATGACCTGGGGCGAGCAAACCGACGTTCCCGAAAGCGCCGATTGGTACAATTCCGGCTTCCTGATGTTGTGGGGCAGCAACGTTCCGCAAACTCGTACGCCAGATGCCCATTTCATGACCGAGGCGCGCTATCGCGGGGCCAAGGTTGCGGTGGTCAGCCCCGACTATGCCGAAGCGACAAAATTTGCCGACATTTGGCTGAATCCAAAGGCCGGAACCGACGCTGCGCTGGCGCTGGCGATGGGCCATGTTATCCTGCGCGAGTTCCATCTCGATCGGCAGGTACCCTACTTCGAAGACTACTGCCGCCGCTATTCCGACATGCCGATGTTGGTACGATTGGTAGAAAAAGACGGCCGGTTCGTGCCTGACAGATTGCTGCGTGCCTCCGATTTCGCGGGCAATCTGGGTGAGGGCAACAATCCTGAGTGGAAGACTGTTGCCATTGACGAAACCAGCGATGAAGCTGTCGCACCGACCGGGTCCGCCGGGCACCGCTGGGGCGACAAAGGCAAGTGGAACCTTGAAGAAAAGGATGGCAAAGGCAGCGACGTCAAGCTGCGGATGACCGCGATCCTCGACAAGGATCACGACGAAGTTCTGGACGTTGCGTTTCCCTACTTCGGTAACCGCGAGCACGATTTCTTCCAGGGAACCGATCACCCGGATGTGCTTTTGAAGCGTGTCCCGGTACGTGAGCTGGAACTGGCTGAGGGCCGCACCTACGTCGCCACGGTGTTCGATCTGCTGTGCGCGAACTACGGCCTCGATCGTGGTCTGGGCGGCGAGCATGTCGCGCGCGATTATGGCGATGCCAGCCCTTACACCCCAGCCTGGGCCGAAACGATCACCGGCATTCCGGCTGATCACATCATCACCGTAGCGCGCGAATTTGCCGCCAATGCCGAAGCGACAAACGGCAAGTCGATGGTCATCTTGGGAGCCGGTCTCAACCACTGGTACCACATGGACATGAATTACCGGGGGATCATCAACCTCCTGGTGATGTGCGGCTGTGTCGGTCAATCGGGTGGCGGCTGGGCCCATTACGTCGGCCAGGAAAAGCTGCGCCCGCAAACCGGTTGGTTGCCGCTGGCCTTCGGGCTGGATTGGAGCCGTCCGCCGCGGCAGATGAATTCGACCAGCTTCTTCTATGCCCACACCGACCAATGGCGCTACGAAACGCTGGGGGTCAGTGAAATTCTCTCGCCAACCGCGCCCGATGGAGATTGGGACGCCAGTCTGATCGACTATAACGTCCGGGCTGAGCGGATGGGCTGGCTGCCAAGCGCGCCGCAGCTCAAGACCAATCCGCTGGAAGTGGGCAAGGCGATCAAGGCCAGCGGACAAGAGCCCAAGGACTATGTCGCAAATGCGCTCAAGTCGGGCGAGCTTGAAATGTCATGCTTCGACCCTGACGATCCGGCCAATTGGCCGCGCAACATGTTCGTCTGGCGCTCAAACTTGCTTGGTTCCTCCGGCAAGGGTCACGAGTATTTCTTGAAGCATCTGCTGGGGACTGCCCACGGCGTTCAGGGCAAGGATCTGGGCGAAATGGGCCACCAGAAGCCCAAGGACGTGAAGTGGCACGACGAGGCTCCTAAGGGAAAATTGGACCTGCTGGTCACGCTCGATTTCCGTATGTCGACCACCTGCGTCTATTCCGACATCGTTTTGCCGACTGCCAGCTGGTACGAAAAAGACGATCTCAACACGTCCGACATGCATCCCTTTATCCACCCGCTGTCAGCGGCGGTCGATCCGGTGTGGGAATCGCGCAGCGACTGGGACATCTACAAGGGGCTCGCCAAGACCTTTTCCGAGATCGCACCCGAAGTGCTGGGCGTCGAGCAGGATCTGGTGCTGGTGCCGATCCAGCACGATACTGCCAATGAAATCGCCCAGCCGTTCGAAGTGAGCGATTGGGGAACTGAGGATCTGGTGCCCATTCCAGGCAAAACCATGGCCAATGTCGCGCTGGTCGAGCGTGACTATCCGAACCTCTATAAACGCTTCACTGCGCTTGGTCCGCTGATGGACAAGCTGGGCAACGGCGGCAAGGGGATGTCCTGGGAGACCGGCCACGAAGTGGAGTTGCTGCGCAAGCTCAACGGCACCGTCTTTGAAGACGGCCCAACCAAGGGCATGGCCAAGATCGAGACTGCAATCGATGCGGCCGAAGTGCTGCTGATGCTGGCACCCGAAACCAACGGTGAGGTGGCGGTCAAAGCGTGGGAATCGCTCTCGACTTTCACCGGACGCGAGCACGCGCATCTGGCGCTGCCCAAGGAAGACGAGAAGATCCGGTTCCGAGATATCCAGGCTCAACCAAGGAAGATCATTTCTTCGCCGATCTGGTCCGGGCTGGAAAGCGAGCATGTTTGCTACAACGCCGGATACACCAACGTCCATGAACTGATCCCTTGGCGGACCCTGACGGGTCGGCAACAGCTCTATCAGGACCACAAGTGGATGCTGGCCTTTGGCGAGGCGCTATGCGTTTACCGTCCACCGATCGATACCAAGGCGGTGGCGCCGATGCTGGCCGAAGCTGATGGGCAAAAGCACGTGGTGCTCAACTTCATCACCCCGCACCAGAAGTGGGGGATCCATTCCACCTATACCGACAACCAGCTGATGCTGACGCTGTCGCGCGGCGGGCCGATTGTCTGGATGAGCGAGGTGGATGCCGCCAAGGCCGAACTGGTCGACAACGACTGGGTTGAAACTTTCAACGCCAACGGCGCACTGGTCGCCCGTGTGGTGGTGTCTCAGCGGATGAAGGAAGGCACCCTGTTCATGTATCACGCGCAGGAGAAGCACGTGAACGTGCCGGGTTCACCGCTCACCGGGCAACGCGGGGGAATCCATAATTCGGTGACCCGCGCGATCCTCAAGCCCACCCACATGATCGGCGGCTACGTCCAGCAAGCCTACGGCTTCAACTACTATGGCACCGTCGGTTCGAACCGCGACGAATTCGTGATCGTCCGCAAACTCAGCAAGGTTGACTGGCTTGAAGGCGAGTTGGCCGAAGGGGAGCACGCAGCATGAAGGTCCGCGCACAAATCGGCAAAGTGCTGAACCTCGACAAGTGCATCGGCTGCCACACTTGTTCGGTCACCTGCAAGAACGTCTGGACCAGCCGCGAGGGCATGGAATACGCCTGGTTCAACAATGTCGAAAGCAAGCCCGGTGTAGGCTATCCCAAGGATTGGGAGAACCAGAAGCGCTGGAACGGTGGGTGGGAGCGCACTGCGGCGGGCTCGATCAGGCCCAAGATGGGCGGCAAGTGGCGGCTCTTGGCCAAGATCTTTGCCAACCCCGATCTGCCCGAAATCGACGACTATTACGAACCCTTCACGTTCGATTACGGCCACCTGCAAAGCGCCCCCGAAAGCAAGGCCTTCCCCACCGCGCGCCCCCGCAGCCTGATCACCGGCGAACGGATGGAGAAGATCGAAGGCGGTCCCAACTGGGAGGAAATCTTGGGCGGCGAATTTTCCAAGCGGTCGCAGGATTACAACTTCGAAGGCGTCCAGAAAGAGATCTACGGCGAGTTCGAAAACACCTTCATGATGTACCTGCCGCGGCTGTGCGAGCACTGCCTCAACCCGACTTGCGTCGCGGCCTGCCCCTCGGGCTCAATCTACAAGCGCGAGGAAGACGGGATCGTCCTGATCGATCAGGAAAAGTGCCGCGGCTGGCGGATGTGCATTTCGGGCTGCCCCTACAAGAAGATCTACTTCAACTGGAAAAGCGGCAAGAGCGAAAAGTGCATCTTCTGCTATCCCCGGATCGAGGCGGGCGAGCCGACTGTGTGCAGCGAGACCTGTGTCGGGCGTATCCGCTATCTGGGTGTGATGCTCTATGACGCCGACAAGATCGAGGCGGCGGCCAGCACCGAACACGTCGAGGACCTCTATCAAGAACAGCTCGACATCTTCCTCGATCCCAATGACCCGGCGGTGATCGAGCAAGCCCGCAAGGACGGCGTGCCCGACAGCTGGCTGGAAGCCGCACGGCATTCGCCGGTGTGGAAGATGGCGATGGAATGGAAAGTCGCTTTCCCGCTCCACCCTGAATACCGCACCCTGCCGATGGTCTGGTACGTGCCGCCGCTATCGCCGATCAACAATGCGGCCAGCGCGGGCAAGATATCGGCCCGCAACGGCATGCCCGATGTCCGCAGCTTGCGGATTCCGGTCAAATACCTCGCCAACCTGCTCACCGCTGGCAAGGAGGCACCGGTGGTCGAGGCGCTTGAGCGGATGCTGGCGATGCGCGCCTATATGCGCGGCAAGACCGTGGACGGCGTCATCAGCGAGGAGATCGCCAGCGAGGTTGGCCTGACCGGCCAGCAGATCGAGGACATGTACCACGTGATGGCGATCGCCAATTACGAGGACCGCTTCGTCATCCCCAGCGGCCACCGCGAAGTTGCCGACGACATGTACGAAGAGCGCGGTGGCTGCGGCTTCTCGCTCGGCAATGGCTGTTCGGGCGGCACCAGCGGCGCCAACCTGTTTGGCGCTCCGGCCCGCAAGAAACTCCAGACCCCTTCGGAGGTATTCTGATGAACACGACCCTGCGTGTCCTCTCCGCGCTGCTGCGCTATCCGGACGAGGCTGTTCAGCAAGCCGCGCCGGTATTTTCGGCGCTGCTGGCCGAGGACGGCCTGCTGACACCCGATCAGCGCGCGGCGCTGGCCCCACTGATCGAGCGACTGGCCCATGATGACCTGCTCGACAGCCAGGAAGCTTATGTCGCGCTGTTCGACCGGGGCCGGGCGCTGTCGCTCCATCTGTTCGAACACGTCCACGGGGAAAGCCGCGATCGCGGGCAGGCGATGGTCGACTTGCGCGACCGATACGAAGCACAGGGTCTGGAGATCGAGGCCAAGGAATTGCCCGATTACTTGCCGCTGTTCCTTGAGTACCTCTCGGTCCTGCCGCCCGCCCAAGCGGCCGAGGAACTGGCCCAACCAGGTGTGATCATCTCCGCGCTGGCGCAGCGGCTGGATGAAAAGGACACATCCTATGCCGCGCCGATGCGGATCCTGGCCGATCTGGCGGGAGCCGGAGGCGAAGCTTTCGTGATCGCTCCGGCGGACGACCCCGATGATCTGGCCGCGCTCGACGCAGCTTGGGAGGAAGAGCAGGTCCGCTTCGACAGTCCTGCCGCCCCCGGTAGCGCCGAATGCCCGCAAGTCAGCGCGATGGTCGAACGCATCCTCAATCCCGAACCTGTCAGGAGCCCGATCCATGGCTGACTTTCTCCACCACCTGATCTTCGGGATCTATCCCTACATCGCGCTGGCCGTTCTCGCGGTGGGCTCGGTGATCCGTTATGACCGCGAGCCCTATTCATGGCGCGCGGGTTCCAGCCAGCTTTTGCGACGCAAGCAGCTGATGATCGGTTCGGTGCTGTTCCATCTGGGCGTGCTGGTGATCTTCCTGGGCCATGTCGGCGGGCTGCTTACCCCGATTGCCATCTGGGATGCACTGGGCGTGCCACACGGGGCCAAGCAATTGCTGGCGATGGTCGCGGGCGGGGTCGCGGGGGTGATCGCGATCATCGGCGCGACGCTCCTGATCCACCGGCGCTTTTTTGACGCAAGAGTGCGAGCGGCTTCCAGCTTCAGCGACAACCTGGTGATCCTGCTGCTGTGGCTGCAACTGGCGCTGGGGCTGGCGACTATCCCGGTCTCAGTCCAGCATCTCGACGGGTACGAGATGGTCAAATTCATGGAGTGGGCGCAAGGCATATTCACCTTCCGCGCCGGGGCATCGGACTTGATCCGCGACGTTGCGCCGGTGTTCAAACTGCACCTGTTCCTGGGCCTGACGATCCTGCTGATCTTCCCCTTCACCCGGCTGGTCCACATGCTTTCGGCACCGGTCCGCTATGTCTGGCGCTCAGGCTATCAGGTCGTGCGTTCGCGGAAGCTGGCGTCATGAGCCCCGATCCGGTGATCGTGGGCGGGCGCGAGATCCCCGTGGGCGACATCGCCGCCGAGGCGCAGAACCATCC
>JABFRE010000042.1 GCA_013141325.1 Novosphingobium sp. | reverse complement strand
GGCTTCGGCGAAAACAACAACCGCGTCCCCACGGCCGATGGTGTCAAGGAACTCCAGAACCGCCGGGTGGAAATCACCTACGGTCCGGGTTCCGGCATGTAAGCTGCGGGTCACCGCTAACGATCAGGGGGGGCCGGAGCAATCCGGCCCCCCTTTTTCGTCCCGCTACTCACGCCTATCGACAAGGGAGCAGACCATGAAGCAATCGACCGCCGCCCTGGCAACCTTGGCGCTTTGCGGCTGTGCCACGCTGGGTGACATCCCTATCGAACGCATTGCCCGGGTTGAGCTATGGCAGGCGAACGGCACTCCGGCGGGAACCGCGATGCTCACTGCCGCCGGCGACAAAGTCACTATCTCTATCGCCGCCATCGGCCTTGCCGAGGGATTGCACGGCCTTCATCTGCACATGGTCGGCACATGCGAGGGCCCTGCCTTCACCAGCGCTGGTCCCCACCTCAATCCGGCCAGCCATCAGCATGGCACGCTCAATCCCGCCGGCAGCCATCTGGGCGACCTGCCGAATCTGACCGTCGGAAAGCAAGAGGCTGGTGCGCTGAGCGCGCAGATCGTTGGCACGCGGGCGGCCATCGAAGCATCGATATTCGACGCGGACGGCACGGCACTGGTGATTCACGCCAGTGCCGATGACTATGTCACCGATCCCAGCGGCAACAGCGGAACGCGGATCGCCTGCGGTATCTTCAAGCGCAGCTGACCGGTCAGCCGGTTTCGTTGGCACGCTCCTTCAAAGTAGCCTCAGCCGCCGGAACCGTTCGGTACGCGCAGAGCAGCAGCCCCAAAGAGATCGGGGCCACGCCGATCAATGACAGGATCCCGGTCCGCAGGTCACCGACCAGCTTACCGTTCACCATACTGCCGGCCAGATCGGAAATCTGCCCGACCAGATAGGGTCCGAAGGCCAGCCCGACCAGCGTGGTACCCAGAAAGAACGCCGCCGTGGCGGTCCCGCGCATGCGCGGCAGCACCAGATCCTGGGTCGTGGCAGCGGCCGCGCCCAGCGCGGTCGCGCCGCACATCCCGGCCAGAAAATTCATCACGTAGAATAGTGTCGGATTCGCAGTCGTGTAGCCGATCACGATCGGCACAATCGGGGCGATCACACCGAACACGATAACCAGAATGCGCCCCGCCGGATTGCGAGCGCGCAAGGCGTCGGCCACGCGGCCGCCGATGATCACGCCAAGGAATCCGCTGAGTGCGCCATTGGCGCCAAGCCAGAAGGCGAGATCTTCGCGGGGAATGTGCAACACCCTTTCGGCATAGGGTGCCGACCAGGCGCCCAGTGCCCAGGCGACCAAAGAAACCAGACTGTAGCCAAGGGTGGTGCAGATGAATGCAGGGGTTCCCCAGATCAGCCGGAAGGTCGCCGGGTCGCGCGCCTTGAGTGTGCAGGCCCACGAAAATACCGCATAATATCCAACCGCAATTGCGGGCCATTGCAGGACGTTTCCGGTCAGCCGTACCATCATCCAGGCCAGCAACATCGCCAACGCCCCAACCACAAGGTTGATCAGCAACGCTACCGGTCCACGCTGCCACGCCCCAAGCACGGTGAACGGTGGAACAATGCTGGAAAGATCGGCGATGAAGCTGCGAAACGGTGTTGGTGATGCCGGGCTGGCCACGCCGTCCATCGCTCCGCGCACCGGTTCGCGCAGCGTTGATACCCACACCGCCATGAGCAGGCCAGGAATGCCGACCGCCAGGAAGGCGCCCTGCCAACCGGTCAGCCCCAGCGGCCCACCATCCGGCCAGGCAGCATTCCACAGCTGCGCGATCTTGGCCCCGATCAGCAACGAGATACCGCCTCCGATGTACAGCCCCGACGAGTAGATCGCGAGTGCGGTGGCGCGCTGTCGTTTGGGAAAGTAGTCCGAGATGAGTGAGTAGGCGGTTGGGCTGGCGGTTGCCTCTCCGATCCCGACCCCCATCCGCGCCAATGACAGCGTCAATTGGCTCTGCGCGAATCCCGACAAGGCCGTCATTCCGGACCACAGGGTCAATCCGATGCTGAGCAGGTTCTTGCGGTTCCAGTTGTCGGCAAGGCGGCCGAGTGGAATCCCGAACAAGGCATAGAACACGGCGAAAGCCGCGCCGAACAGGAAGCCGAGGTCCGCGTCGTTGAGCCCCAGGCTCTTCTGGATGTCGAGCCCAAGTATGCTCAGGATTTGGCGATCGACGAAATTGATGATGTAGACCAGCACCAGCACGCCCAGCACATACCAGCTGTACCCGCTGGCCTGTGGTTCGGACGCCTTTTTGGCGATTGCCTCATTCTGCATCGACGTCGTTCCTCTCTCCGCCCGCAGCATAGCGGGTCGCATCGTTCAAACCCGCGCGGGCGAAGCCGTCGCGGCGCAGACGGCAGCTGTCGCAGAGCCCGCAGGCAAGGCCGCCGGCCTGTGGATCGTAGCATGACCAGCTCATCGCAGGATCGAGTCCGAGCCGTACCGCTTGCTGGGCAATTTCGGCCTTGTCGAGGAATTGCAGCGGTGCATGGATCGCAAATTCACCGCCCATGGCCCCGGCCTTGGTTGCCAATCGGGCGAGCTGGGCAAAGCCCTCGATGAATTCCGGACGGCAATCGGGGTAGCCCGAGTAGTCGAGCGCATTGACCCCGATGAAGATGTCGCGCGCGCCCAGCGCCTCGGCCCAGGCCAGCGTAAGCGAGAGGAACAGCAGGTTCCGCGCCGGAACGTAGGTGACTGGGATGTCGGAACCCACGCCATCCTTGGGCACCGCAATTGTGTCGGTCAGTGCCGATCCGCCGAACAGCCGCAGATCGAGCGGCAGGATTACGTGGCGTACCACGTCAAGTGTCCGCGCAATCTCGCGGGCTGAATCGAGTTCGATCCGGTGGCGCTGGTTGTAGTCGATCGTCAGGGCGTGGAGTGCATAACCGGCTTCGCGGGCGAGCGCAGCGGTGACCATCGAATCGAGCCCGCCTGACAGCAAGACTACCGCAGCGCGCTGTTCCCCAGTTTCACCGTTGTGCATCCTGCCGGGCTAGCCTGCGGGCACCGGACTTGCAACGTCTCAGGCGCCGCACTCACCCACGCGGCGGGCCTCGGCCGTGAAGTCGAATGGCAATCCCTGAGCGATGCCCTGACTGCTGATCTGCACCAGCCGGCTGGTTTCGCGGCGGATGTGGGTGCGGCCATACCCGCGCCCGCGGCAGGTGTACTGCACTGTGACGTCGCTGGCCCCATCCTGAACGACAAAACGCTCACAGCTGTCGGCCGGATGGCGCAGCTGGATCAGGCGGCGACCATTGTCGACGCAGATCTTCTGCACGGGGTTGCCGGGTTCGCGCAAGCGCACCTCCCAGCGGCCCGAATCGAGCTGGTCGAGCATGGCAAGCGGCTGCCCCCCGCCCAGCGCCGGGGCAGCCAATGCGACGAGAGCGACGGCCGCAGCCGCGCCGATCCGCACAAGTTTCTTCCCCACCTTCATCATTCCTAATCAACACATCCCACACGGCACAATGCGCGTGGCGGCTAAGCGTACTTGTAGCATAGCGACGGACTGCGACCAAGTGTGCAGTGCTGTCGATGAATGGAGCGTTTACGCGGAAATCTCGAACAGCCTTGAGCAGAATGCGCAATCAACCACGATAAGGCCCGACTCGTCGCGCATGTCTAGACGGTCCGCCTCTGGGAATCTGGCGATCACCGCTTCGTAATGGCTGACGCTGCAGCGGCAGCCACGTGACAGCGGCCCGCCTGCTTCGACCCGGACCTCGTCTTCTTCGTGGAACAGCCGCCAGACCAGCGCTTCGAGCGACAAATCGGGATCGACCAGTTCCTCGTGGCGGATCGACCCGGCCAGCGCCGCGATATGATCCCATTCGGGATGATCCAGCTGGACGTGGAGCCGTTCGCGCCCCTCTTCCCCTTCGGCCAGGTGCTGCACCAGCAGGCCGCCGGCCACGCATCCCTGGCCGTCGGCCCGCACACCGACGCGGATCAATGTCGGCACCTGTTCGCTCTGAGCGAAATAGCTCTGGCAGGCCTCGGCAAGCGAGCCGCCTTCGAGCGGAACAATCCCCTGGTAGCGCTGACCGGTGGTTGCCAGATCGAAGGTCATTGCCAGATAGCCGCGCCCGAACAGGGCATAGAGCGACGGGTTGGCGCCCAGTCCGGCGAGCCGCTCGGCATCGAAGCGGACATAACCGCGCAGTTCGCCGCCGCGATAGTCGCAGACCAGCAAGTCGACCACACCGCTTTCGGTCTGGGCTTGCATGGTCAGCTGACCTTCGTCGTCCTTGATCAGCGATCCGATCAGCGCCGCCACCACCAGTGCTTCGGCCAGAAGGTGCTTGACCGGAGCGGGATAGGCATGCGCCGACAGGATGGTTTCGAGCACCGGCCCCAGTCGCACCACCCGCCCGCGGGCGCTGCGTAACGGGATGGTAAGACGCAGCACGCGTTCATAACCGGTCTCACCGGCCGCGATATGCTCGGGCGCGCTCACAATTGGCCAAACACCCAGCGCAGCACCGACTTCTGGGCGTGGATGCGGTTCTCCGCCTCGTCCCAGACCACGGACTGACGTCCGTCGATCACCGCATCGGTGACTTCCTCGCCGCGGTGCGCGGGCAGGCAGTGCAGGAACAGCGCGTCGGGTGCCGCCAGCGCCATCAATCCAGCATTGACCTGATACGGGGTCATGGCTGCGATCCGCGCCTCCTCTCCGCTCTGGCCCATGGAGACCCAGGTGTCGGTCACCACCACGTCGGCTCCGACCACGGCCTCACGCGGGTCGCGGTGCACAGAGACCCGGCTGCCGCGCGATACAGCGACGTCGGCATAGGCCGGATCGGCATCGTAGCCCTGCGGCACGCCGATCCGGACGTTGAAGCCGAATAGCCCTGCCGCCTCGAGGATCGAGCTCAGGACATTGTTGCCATCGCCCAGCCACGCCAGTTCAAGTCCCGGCAGGGCCTTGCCGTGTTCGATGACGGTCAGCAGATCGGCTACGATCTGGCAGGGATGCGAGGCATCGGTCAGGCCATTGATGACCGGAACGCTGGCGTGGGCGGCCAGCTCTTCGATCTTGGCATGATCGTCAGTGCGGATCATGATCGCGTCGACCATCCGGCTCAGCACCCGCGCGGTGTCGGCGATCGATTCGCCGCGGCCGAGCTGGGTCGTTCCGGCTTCCAGCACGATCACGCTGCCGCCAAGCTGGCGCATCGCCATGTCGAACGAAACCCGGGTGCGGGTCGAGCTCTTTTCGAAGATCATCGCCAGCACCCGGCCCGCGAGCGGCGCATCGGCATCGGCCTGGCCCTTGGGCCAGCCGCGGCGGGCGGCCTTGCGCTCCTGCGCATCGCCCAGCATTGCGGCAAGCGCGTCCCCGCCCGCGCCGGACAGGTCAAGGAAATGCCGGGTCATGCCGCTGCAGCGGGTGGTTGATAGCTGGCGGTGCCTGCGGACAGCTTCTCGAAGAACTCATCAATGTGCGAATCGTCGATCACCAGCGGCGGGACCAGGCGCAGCGTGTTGTCTCCGGCTGCCACGGTCAGCAGCTGATGGTTGTCGCGCAGGTGGGCGACGAACGCGCGGCTTTCGTGAGTCATCTTGACTCCCAGCATCAGCCCTTTGCCGCGCACCAGCTCGAACAGTTCCGGATAGTTGCCGATGAACTGTTCAAGACGGCTGCGCAGGCGATCGGCCTTGGCGCGCACCTCGGCGAGGAATTCGTCGTTGGCGACCGCGTTGAGCACGGCCTCTCCGGCCGCTATCGCCAGCGGGTTGCCGCCATAGGTTGAACCGTGTGTGCCAAGGCCCATGCCGCGCGCGGCCTTTTCGGTGGCGAGACAGGCGCCGATCGGAAAGCCGCCGCCCAGTCCCTTGGCAGTGGCCAGCACGTCGGGTTCGATGCCGTACTGTTCGTAGGCATAAAGGGTACCACTGCGGGCCACGCCGCACTGCACTTCGTCGAGCGCGAGCAGCAGGTCGTGTTCATCGGCCAGGGAGCGCAGGCCCTTCATGAATGCGTCGGAGGCCGGGCGGATCCCGCCTTCGCCCTGAACCGGTTCGACGAGGAAACCGGCGGTGCTGGGACCGATGGCTGCCCTGGCGCCTTCCAGATCATCGAAGTCGACATATTTGAACCCCGCCAGCAGCGGCAGGAACCCCTTGTGCATCTTTTCCTGATTCGATGCCGAGATTGTTGCCATGGTCCGCCCGTGGAACGCGTTCTTGAAGGTGATGATTTCGAACCTGTGATCGTTGCCGGCGTGCTGGTGATAGGCGCGCACCGTCTTGATCGTGCATTCAACCGCTTCGGCTCCTGAATTGGTGAAGAACACGGTATCGGCGAATGTCAGATCGACCAGCCGCTGCGCGAGGTGTTCACCCTGCGGGCTGCCGTAGAGGTTGGACACGTGCATCAGCGTTTCCGCCTGACGCTGGATCGCGCCGATAAGTCCGGCATGCGAATGACCAAGCAGGTTGACTGCAATGCCCGCCGCAAAATCGAGATAGCTTCGGCCGTCTTCCCCGATCAGGTGGCAGTGTTCGCCGCGCACCGGCCGAAAGCCGCAACGGGGATAGACTGGCATCAGGGGCGTGATCGACATTTGAGGCTTCCTTCGCTTCGCTTGAAAATGCGGGAATTCGAAAACGACAAATGGCGACCCCGTGAAGGGCCGCCATTTGCACGCGTCTAAGCTGTGACTGGCTGCGGAGCAACCCCGCAGCCTATGCCGGTCAGATCAATCCTGGCGCGGCACCAGGTTGACCGCCGAGTACTTGCCTCGTCGATCGACCTCGATGTCGAATTCCAGCCGGTCGCCTTCGTTGAGGTTCTGCAACCCGGAACGCTCAACCGCGCTGATGTGGACGAAGGCATCGGCCTGTCCATCGTCGCGGGTGATGAAGCCGAAGCCCTTCATCGAATTGAAGAACTTGACCGTACCGGTCGAACGTTCGCCGGTAAGCTCGCGCTGCGGAGCCTCGGGGCGCTTGGCCACGGGGATCACATCGCCCACCACTTCAAGATCGCTGGCGGACACTTTGCCGCCGCGATCGACGAGGGTGAACTTGAGCTGCTGCCCTTCGGCCAACCCTTCGAGCCCGGCGCGTTCAACCGCGCTGATGTGCACGAAGACATCTTCGCCGCCGTCATCGCGCTGGATGAAGCCGAAGCCCTTGCCGCCGTTGAAGAACTTTACCGTGCCGGTGCCATCGCCCACTACTTGGG
>JABFRE010000139.1 GCA_013141325.1 Novosphingobium sp. | reverse complement strand
GAGCCGCTTTTGGCCCATCGCGAGGAGAGAGGAGGGAGCCATGCCATCGCATAGTGACCGACGATCGACGCTGCGCTGGGCCAAAAGCGGCCCGCCCTGCGGGTCGCGTCAGGAAGCCCGCTGGACGTCGTCGTATCGACTTGCAGGGGCAACCCAGCCCCTGCTGCGCGCCGCTCCTCGCCAGCGGGCTTCCTGACGCGATGACGATGCTTCCACCTAACCAGGACAGACTCTAAATCGTCGCCTGCACCTGCTGGCCGAAAATGCGTTCCACTTCCAGCACCAGATCGCGCAGGTGGAACGGCTTGGACAGCACCTTGGCCTGCGGCGCCTCGCGGCTGGCCTTGAGCGTCACGGCAGCAAAGCCGGTAATGAACATCACCTTGGTCTTGGGGCTGATGTCGGCGCAGCGCTGGGCCAGCTCGATTCCGTCCATTTCGGGCATGACGATGTCCGAGAGCAGCAGGTCGAAATCCCCCATTTCCAGCAGCGGGATTGCCGCCGTGCCGCGATCAACCGCCACCACTTCATAGCCGGCATTTTCCAGCGCCCGCGCCAGATAGGTGCGCATGGCGTCTTCGTCTTCGGCAAGCAGGATGCGGATCATCGGGTCTGGGTCCATGTCTGGTGGCGCCGACGCGCGGCCGGTCGCACGAATGTCTTATACACCAGTCCAGTTAACAATCTTGTTCGGATTTCGTGCTGACCGACTTTGACACAGGCCGCGCGGCGGGCCAGCTTGGCCGGTATGGTCAATCCGGATTCGGTCTCAGACGAAGCGCTACGCAGTCACGGCGGCGGTATTCCAGGCGGGGACGGGGCCCCTGCCTTCACACTGTCGGCGCCGCAGCCATCGAGCCTGCCGGTGCTGATCGCCGTCCCTCATGCCGGGCGGGCCTATCCGCACAGCCTGTTTGAGCGGATGCGCCACCCGTTATCGGCAACCCTCAAGCTGGAGGACCGCTACGCCGATCTGCTGGGCGAGCGGGTGGCACGCGAAACCGGGGCGGCGCTGCTGGTGGCCCATGCCCCGCGCGCGATGATCGACCTCAACCGTGCGACCGACGATGTCGATTGGGAGATGTTCGCCCGCGGCCGTCCCGATGGCGTCGGCAGCTACACCCCCGGCATGCGCGCGCGCAGCGGGCTTGGCCTGATTCCGCGACGGGTGCCGGGACTGGGCGAGTTGTGGAAGCGGCGTCACCACGAAGACGATCTGGCGCAGCGGATCGACCAGATCCACGCCCCCTACCACGCGTGCCTGGCGCAGCAGCTTGGCGCCCTGCGTCAGCGGTGGGGTGCGGCGCTGTTGCTCGATCTCCATTCGATGCCGCCGCTGGGTCTGCGCGATGGCCAGCCGCCGAGCGAATTTGTGCTGGGGGACCGGTTTGGAGCAGCGTCTGCCGGTGCGTTGGTGGGCAGCGTGTTCGGCTATCTGGCGGAACAGCGGCGCACCGCTGCGCACAACCGCCCCTACGCCGGCGGCTATGTGCTGGAACGCCACGCCGATCCTGCGGCAGAGATACACGCGCTCCAGTTGGAGATAAACCGGGCGAGCTACCTCGATTCCCGGCTGGTGGAGCCAGGTCCGGGATTCGAGGACATGATCGCGCTGCTGTGCGGTCTGGTCAGGCGGCTGGGCGCAGACGTGGCTGCACTCGGCAGCGGTGGGGCAGCGGGGCGGTGGCCCGAAGCCGCAGAGTAGACGCGGCGCGGTTCCCATAAAAAACCACCTCGTGCAAGCTGCACGAGGTGGCCAAGGTTCAGGGAGGAGGTGCACAAAATGCACCAAAATCCCGCCGGGCCATGAGGGAAGCACCGACAAGACGTTGCAGAGAATAGGCTTCTGTCGAAGGGCTGGCAAGCCCTCTGCCTATGCATACGAATGAAAGTATGGATTCCTGCCGCTTCCGGCCCGGCCGGAAGCGGCGGATTGCCGGAGAATCAGGCGGCGGGAACCGGAACCGGGCCCTTGCCCTGCTGAACCTGACGGCCGAACACCTCGCTCATCAATTCCAGCGAGGAAATGTGCGCGAAGATCAGGCCGAGCATGCCGTTCTGGTTCCACTGGCGCAGCACGTCGCCGCGCAGTTCACGCAGCTTTTCCTGGTTGACCATGCGGAAGCCGCGATAGACGAACGGCTGGTCGTTGCCAGCCTGCTGGATCGCCACTTCGCCGTCCATCAGCAAGTCGTGCTTGTTGAGCTCTTCGACGAAGGATTGGGTGCGGAAACCGGCTTCTTCGAAGTTGCGGCAGAATTCCAGCGTGCCCTTGCAGGCCTCGGTGGGCTCGCCATTGTCGAACAGGGCGTTGCCGTCGTCGAATTCTCCGACCAGATCCGTGCTCGGGTCAAAGCACAGCGACAGTTCTTCCGATTCGGGCGAAAGCTTGGCCAGCATGAACGGATAACGCCGGGCATAGGCCGGGATATAGGCCGGTCCGGTCGGGCGTCCTTCGTCATCGATGAAGGTATTGACGCCTTCGTTCAGCCCCATCAGCGCCAGCGGCACCGACGGATCGCCGATCGAAAAGACGATCGGATAGTTGCGCGCAGCGTGGATGAATTCTTCCGCGGTCAGCGGAATTGCATGCTGCCCCACCAGCCACTTGGCCTGATCGGTGGTGCGGCTCTTCCAGCTGGCGTGATCGCGGCTGTTGAGCGGCATGAGGTCGTTGTAGAACAGCGGCAGGTTGGCGGCTTGCGGCGCGCTGGCCATGGAATCTCTCCGAAACTTGGAATTTGGGGCTTCCGGGCAAGGCCCGGGACGAAACCGCGCCTTTAGGCGTTGCCGCTGCCGGGCGCAAGCACCACCAGCTTGCCCGGGTTGAGCAGGTTCTGCGGATCGAGCGCCGCCTTGATCCGGCGCATCAGGTGAAGCGCGACGGGATCGCCTACCCGCTCCAGCTCTGCCTGCTTGAGCTGACCGATCCCGTGTTCGGCAGAGATCGTACCGCCCCAAGCCGTGACCAGATCGTGGACCATCCGGCTGATCGCCTTGCCTTGACCGGCTTCCCAGCTCGCCCGGTCCGATCCGGCGGACGCCCCGACATGAAAGTGGATGTTGCCGTCCCCCAGGTGTCCGTAGCCGATCGCCCGCACGCCGGGCCAGGCGGTTTCGAGTGTGCGGGTGGCCTCGTCGATGAAATCGGGCATCCGTTCGACCGGGACCGCAATGTCGTGCTGCATGGCCGGTCCGCGCGCGCGTTCGGCTGCGGAGATCGAATCGCGCAGGAGCCAGAATGCCTCGGCCTGGGTCTCGCTGGAGGACAGCGTGGCATCGTCCAGAAATCCTTGCGTAGCGGCAGAGGCCAGCGCGGCTTCGACCCGATCGCGGAGGCTCGCGGCCTCCGAAGGTTCGGCCACCACCTCGATCAGCGCATGCCAGGCGTGCGGCGCGTTGAGCGGCGCCCGGGCGTCCGGCAGATAGGCGAGCACGGCATCAAGGCAGGGCTGGGGCAGCACTTCGAACCCTTCAAGCGCCGCGCCGAGCTGCGCCTGACAGTGCAGCAACAGCGCCCGCGCGGTCTGGAGCAAGGGCAAGCCCGCCCAGACCACCAGCCGGTCGGCAATTCCCGGAACCAGCCGCAGCGTCGCCGCAGTGACAATCCCCAGCGTGCCTTCTGAACCTATGAAAAGCTGCTTGAGATCAAACCCGCGGTTGTCCTTCCTGAGCGGGGTCAGCGCGGAATAGACCTGTCCGTCGGCGAGTACCGCCTCGAGCCCCAATACCTGCGCGCGCATCGCGCCGTGCCGCAGCACCTGGGTGCCACCGGCATTGGTCGAAATCAGCCCGCCGACCGTTGCCGATCCCTTACCGCCCAGCGTCAGCGGAAACCGCAGGCCGTGAACCGCGACCGCGTCGTGCAGTGCTTGCAGTACCACGCCCGCCTCGCAGGTGACCTGCCTCGCTGCCGGATCGATCGTACGGATTGCGTCCATCCGCCGGGTCGTCAGCAGCAGCGCCCGTCCGCTCGCATCAGGGGTCGCGCCGCCTGACATGCCGCTGTTGCCGCCCTGCGGCACGACCGGAACCGCACACCGCGCGCACAGCGCCATTGTTTGCACCAGCTGGGTAGTGGAAGCGGGAAGCGCCAGCGCCAGCGCCTTGCCGGAAAAGCGCCCGCGCCAATCGGTAAGCCAAGGCGCCATCAGATCGGGGTCACGGATCAGGCCGCGCGGGCCCAGCAATCCGTCCAGTTCGCGCAAAAATTGATCGGGCGCATCGTCCATTACCGGGTGCTATGGCACAGCCTGCGGCACGAGCCAACGCACGCCCGGCTTGCATCGCACGGCGGGCAGGTTAAGCGATGGTTCAAGACAAGGGCGTATTGAACCGGGGCAATGAACGCGTTCTTCCACCTTTTGGCGCCCTTGGCGCTGATGCTTCCCGCTGCAACGGCGGTGGATCACGCGCGTTCGTTGCCAGAGGGGGACGCGGCGCAGCTGTCGGTCCCGGCGGCGCCAATGTCGCGCGCAGCGGGCGCCGAACCGTTTGCGGCCGATACCTATTTCCTGCCCGAAACCGCCGGCCAGGTGCGGATCGAGGAGCGGGTGACCATCCGCATCGCGCCGCGCCCGATGCCGATCATGCCGTCGATGTTCGCACAGGACTTCGATCCTCCGGGCGGCGGCCCGCGGTTCATCGAAAAGAAGATGGGCAAATGCGTGCCGGTGGCCGGGATTATCGGCGTTCAGCCGGGCGGCGGCAACCGCTTGATCATGATGATGAAAGACCGCCGGGTGGTCAGCGCCGCACTTTCGAAATCCTGCCAGAGCCGCGATTACTATTCTGGCTTTCTGGTGGCCAAGAGCGTCGACGGGTTGATCTGCCAGGGCCGCGATCAGTTGCTGGCCCGCAACGGCGCCAATTGCCAGGTGAGCGGCTTTCGCCAGATCATCGAGGTCGGCGACTAGAAGCTCCCGCTTGCCTCTTTCCTTGACTTTTGCGGTAGATTGCGCCTAGGGCGCGCCAGCTTTGCATGGGGTCTGAAAGACCGGGCAAGGCGGCGTTCCAGCCGGGGGGTGGGGGCGCAGACATTTTTCCGGAACATCACACCACTATGAATTTCGCCGATCTCGGCCTGTCAGAAGAATTGGTCCAGGCGGTTACCGCCAAGGGCTATGACACGCCCACCCCGATCCAGGCCCAGGCCATCCCATCGGTTCTGATGATGCGCGATCTGATCGCCATCGCCCAGACCGGAACGGGAAAGACCGCCAGCTTCGTGCTGCCGATGATCGATATTCTCGCCCACGGCCGCCGCCGCGCAATGATGCCGCGCAGCCTGATCCTTGAGCCGACCCGCGAACTCGCCGCCCAGGTGGCTGAGAATTTCGAGGCGTATGGCAAGAACCACGACCTCAAAATGGCGCTGCTGATCGGTGGCGTGCAGATGGGCGACCAGGTCAAGGCGCTCAACGAAGGCGTCGATGTGCTGATCGCCACCCCGGGCCGGCTGATGGACCTGTTCGAACGCGGCAAGATCCTGCTGACCGGCTGCGACCTCCTGGTGATCGACGAGGCCGACAGGATGCTCGACATGGGCTTCATCCCCGATATCGAGACGATCTGTTCGAAGCTGCCGGCCACCCGCCAGACCTTGTTGTTCAGCGCGACCATGCCGCCGCCGATCAAGAAGCTGGCGGACAAGTTCCTCAGCAATCCGAAATATATCGAGGTCGCCCGTCCGGCCTCGACCAACACCCAGATTGTCCAGTTCAAGGTGCCGGTCGCCTCGTCGCGGGTCAAGCGCGATGCGCTGCGCGAATTGCTGCGGACCGATAATGTCACCACGGCGATGATCTTCTGCAACCGCAAGACCACGGTCCGCGAACTGGCCAAGAGCCTGAAGGCCAGCGGGTTTTCCGCCGGGGAAATCCACGGCGACATGGACCAGTCGGCCCGCATTGCCGAATTGGACCGGTTCAAGGACGGGACGATCAACATCCTGTGCTGTTCGGACGTCGCCGCGCGCGGACTGGACGTGAAGGGGGTTAGCCACGTCTTCAACTTCGACACCCCCTGGCACCCGGACGACTACGTCCACCGCGTCGGCCGTACCGGCCGCGCCGGGGCCACCGGCCGCGCTTTCACCCTGATCGCGCCCGAGGATCAGGAAGCGATCGAGAACGTCGAGAAGCTGACCGGCGGCAAGCTGACGGTGTATGAGCTTGGCGGCGGTACCAAAGCCGAGGCCCCCCGCGGTGAAAGCCGCGACGAAGCACCGCGCGAGGACAAGCCGCGCCGCGAACGTGCTGCACGCAAACCGCGTGAAGTGGACGAAGCCCGCCCTGAACGAGCGCCCCGCGAAGTGGTTGAGGCGCGGCCGGAACGCGCTCCGCGCTCCGAACGCAGCCCAAAACCCGAACCCCGCCGCGAAAAACGTGCTACCAGCGCCCAGATCAAGGACGATGCGGGCGAGCTGGGCGAATGGAACGGTCCGGTTCCGGGCTTTCTGGGCGTCTCCGCACTGTAATCGGCGATGGACGGATTCGAATTTGCATTTTCGCTGTTCGGACTGCTGCTTGGACTCGCGCTCGCCGAAGCTCTGGGTGGCCTGGCCCGGGCTCTGAAATCGCGCCACCAGGGTTGGATCGGCTGGCCCACGGCACTGCTTGGCCTCTTCGTTGCCTGCGATGTCGTGACGTTCTGGATGTACGGCTGGGCCCTGCATTCACGCGTTAGCGTCAACTGGACGCTGCTGTTCGGCGGATTTATGGTGACGGGTATCTATTATGTCGTGGCCTCGCTGATTTTCCCTGACGACGCCAGTGTCAGCTTTGACGAGCACTTCGAACGGCATCACCGTCTTGTTATCGGCGGCGTCATGCTCTGCAATGCGGCTCTGGTTGCTTACACCTTCGCCTTGGTCGGGCTTGCCAATGCAGGAAGTTTCAAAGCGATAGTTCAGACGTGGTCCTTTTATCCGGTCGGATTTCTCGCCATCCTGGCGCGGGACCGGCGCATCGTGCTCGCCTGCCTCATCTGGCTGGTGATGCTCTATCCGCTTTCGGTGATTTGGCTCTGATCGATCAACGCTCCTGCCATTTTTGCGCGCCGCAAATGGGAGACTCTTACTCCGCCACCTTCACAAAGCTGTCGATCACCCGCTTCGGACCTGCGCTTTCGAAGTCGATCTCCAGCTTGTTTCCTTCCTGCGCGGTGACCGTGCCATAGCCGAACTTTTCGTGGAACACCCGCACCCCCACAGTAACATCGCCGCGCGGCTTGGCGGCGAAGCTCGCGGCGCTGCGGGTGGCCTCCGGCAGGCGGCGCGGGGTTG
Organism: Novosphingobium sp.; assembly: GCA_013141325.1. Classification (GTDB taxonomy): domain Bacteria; phylum Pseudomonadota; class Alphaproteobacteria; order Sphingomonadales; family Sphingomonadaceae; genus Novosphingobium. Next base: position 43 of record JABFRE010000139.1, on the reverse strand, counting down.
GGTCGAAGTCGCGGGTGGTGGCGCGCTGCCAACCGGGACCGCG
>JABFRE010000245.1 GCA_013141325.1 Novosphingobium sp. | reverse complement strand
TCGCCGTTGAGCACGCAGCTGGGATATTTCCAGGTGATCGCAGACCCGGTTTCGACCTGGGTCCACGAAACCTTGCTGCGCTTGCCCTGGCACAGCGCGCGCTTGGTGACGAAGTTGTAGATCCCGCCCAGCCCTTCGGCATTGCCGGGATACCAGTTCTGCACGGTCGAATACTTGATCTCGGCATCGTCGAGAGCGATCAGTTCGACCACTGCGGCGTGGAGCTGGTTCTCGTCGCGCATCGGCGCGGTGCAGCCTTCGAGGTAGGAGACGTAAGCGCCCTTGTCGGCGACGATCAGGGTGCGTTCGAATTGCCCGGTGTTTTCGGCGTTGATCCGGAAATAGGTGCTGAGCTCCATCGGGCAGCGCACCCCTTCGGGAATGTAGACGAAGGTCCCGTCGGAAAAGACCGCGCAGTTGAGTGCGGCGAAGAAGTTGTCGTGCATCGGCACAACCTTGCCCAGCCACTTCTTGACCAGTTCCGGGTACTCGCGGATCGCCTCGGAGATCGAGAGGAACACCACCCCGGCCTTCTTCAGCTCCTCACGAAACGTGGTGGCGACCGAAACCGAATCGAACACCGCGTCGACCGCAACCTTGCGCGCGCCTTCCACTCCGGCGAGCACTTTCTGCTCCTCAAGCGGAATGCCCAGCTTTTCGTAGACCCGCAGGATTTCCGGATCGACCTCGTCGAGGCTGGCCAGCTTGGGCTTCATCCGCGGCGCGGCGTAGTAATAGGCGTCCTGATAATCGATCGGCGGCACGTTCAGCTTGGCCCAGTCGGGCATCGCCATGGTCTGCCAGTGGCGGAACGCCTTGAGCCGCCAGTCGAGCATCCATTCGGGCTCGTTCTTCTTGGCGCTGATGAACCGGACGGTATCCTCGCTGAGCCCCTTGGGCGCGAAATCGGTTTCGATATCGGCCGACCAGCCGTGTTCGTAATCGGCCACCCTGGCCGCCGCCGCGCGCGCCGCCTGATCCTTCACCGGCGCACTCATGGCGTGGTGTCCACCAGCCGGGTCAGCGGCACTTCGGCCAGCGCGCCGCGCACCGCCGCGCCGATGATCGCCCAGTGCGGCCGGACCGAGCAGCAGACTTCCAGCGTGCAATCCGGCCGCGCGGCATCGACGCAGGGGGTTAGCGCGATCGGCCCTTCGACCGCTTCGATGATATCGGCCAGCGTGATCGCGGCGGCCGGGCGCGCCAGCTTGAGCCCGCCGCCCACCCCACGCGAGGAGCGCAGCAGCCCGGCGGCGGTCAGGCGGCTGACCAGCTTTTGCACGGTGGGAACCGGCAGGCGGGTTTCCTCGGCCAGTTCGGCCGCCGAAACGCGCCGCCCGCCGCAATGGCGCGCGGCGGCGCTCATCGTCAGGACGGCATAGTCGGCCATGTTGGACAGGCGCATCGGCGGGTCTCGGTTAAATCGGACTGATTCTTTCCGGTTTGACCTAGTCGCTTGATACGGCAATTGCAATCCGCGCCACGCACACCGCGCCGGGGCCGACAAAAAAACGGCTCACCCGGGGTGCCGGATGAGCCGCTTTATAGGTTAAGAACTCGTCGCAGAAGCTTCGAGCCCTTCGGGTCGCAGGGTCTTGCTAGGTGATTCGACGGCCGTTCGATTGTACGGAATCGACAAAATTAGGGTTGAAATGCCCTTAAAATCCGATGGGAGCGTTCCCAATGGATTGACTTGCATACGGATCGACAGTGGCAGGCTGCGATGCCATAGGCGTGGGGATCATGGTCTATTCGCTGCTGCGCCCGCTGCTGTCCCTGCTCGATGCCGAACAAGCCCACCGTCTGGCGATCGCTGGGCTCAAGGCCCTTCCGCTTGGCGGGACGAACCAAGCAGATGGCCCGGCGGCGACGCAGGTGGCCGGATTGGACTTTCCCAACCCGCTCGGCATGGCAGCCGGGTTCGACAAGAATGCCGAAGTTCCGGACGCCTTGCTGGGGGTCGGGTTCGGCTTTGCCGAAGTCGGATCAATCACACCTCTGCCCCAGGACGGCAATCCGCGCCCGCGGCTGTTCCGGCTGGATGAGGACTGCGGCGTAATAAACCGCATGGGTTTCAACAACGGCGGCTCCGAAGCGGCGGTCGGGCGGCTGGCCCGGCGGGCAGGCCGGCCTGGCATCGTCGGGATCAACATCGGTGCCAACAAGGATTCGCCCGACCGGCAGGCCGACTATGCGACCATGGCCCGTTTGATGGCGCCGCTGGCGAGCTATCTGGCGGTCAACGTTTCCAGCCCCAACACGCCCGGCCTGCGGGCGCTGCAGGACGAGGGCGCGCTGGCCGGCCTGCTCGACGCGGTGCTGGAGGCGCGCGGCCGGGCCGGGCCGCCGGTGTTCCTCAAAGTGGCGCCCGATCTTGAGGTGTCCGACATCGATGCGATCGCCCGGATCGCGGTCGACAAGCAGCTGGGCGCGCTGATCATCGCCAACACCACGGTTTCGCGCCCGCCCTTGAAATCGCGCCATGGGGGACAGACCGGCGGCCTTTCGGGCGCCCCCTTGCGCGATCTGGCCCAGCAGCGGCTGCGCGACTTTCGCAGCGCCACCGGCGGGGCGATTGCCCTGGTCGGAGTCGGCGGAATTGCTTCGGCTGAAGATGCCTGGGCCCGGATCCGGGCAGGCGCCAGTCTGGTGCAGCTCTATTCGGCGATGGCCTTTCAGGGCCCGGGGATCGCCCGCGCGGTGACCAGGGGGCTGGAACGGCTGATGCGGGACGACGGATTTGCGACCATTGCCGAGGCGGTGGGAACCGAATAGCCTGCCCGCCATGACACCGCGCCGCCTGCTCGCCGCCCTTGCCGTTCCGCTGCTTGCCGGAACGCTGTCCGCCCCGCCCGCCATGGCCCGTCGGGCGCCCCCGCGTATCTATCCGCAGGGCATGGTCAGCGCCGCCGATCCGCGTGCGGCCGAAGCCGGGGCGCAAATCCTTCGCGCCGGGGGCAGTGCGACCGATGCGGCGATCGCCACCATGCTGGCGCTGACCGTGGTCGAACCACAAAGCAGCGGGATCGGCGGCGGGGGGTTCTATGTCCGGACCGGACCCGGCGGCCGGGTCGAAACCATCGACGGGCGCGAAACCGCCCCCGCCGCCGCCACCGAGAGCTGGTTCGTCAAATACGGCAAGGTGATGGGCTTTGCCGATGCCGTGCCGGGCGGGATCAGCGTTGGCGTTCCGGGCAATGTCGCGCTGGCGGCCAAGGCCCATGCCCGCGGCGGCAGGCTGTCCTGGGCCCAGCTGTTCGGCCCGGCGGTCAAGCTGGCGCGGCAGGGCTTCACGATTACCCCGCGGCTTTACGCCATGCTGAAGGGCAATGCCGCGACCGGCGCCTTTACCGCCGAGGGGCGCACGCTGTTCTATCGCGCTGACGGCGAGCCGTTGCCGGTCGGCACCAGGGTGACCAACCCGGCGCTGGCCGCCACGCTGACCACCCTGGCAAGACACGGCGCCAAGGCGTTCTACACCGGGGCCAACCGCCGCGCGATCGCCGCCGCCGTATCATCGGCTCCGCGCGGCGCGGCGCCGATGACCGAAGCGGACGTCGGCGGCTATGTCGCCAAGAACCGCGAACCGGTCTGCGGCAACTACCGCCAGTACCGGATCTGCGGGATGGGCCCGCCCAGTTCCGGGGCGACGACGGTCTTTGCGACGCTCAAGCAGTTGGAACGGTTCGATCTGACCGCACTGGGCAAGGATTCGCCCACGGCGTGGCATCTGATCGCCGAATCAATGCGGCTCGCCTATGCCGACCGCGCGCGCTATGCGGGGGATGCCGATTTCGTGACCGTACCGGTCGTGGGGATGACCGATCCCGACTATCTGGACCGCCGATCCGCGCTGATCGATCCTGCCAGGACGATGCCGCAGGTCGGTGCCGGCGTTCCGCGCGGGGCGGAGGCCCTGGCCCTGGCCGATCCGGCTCCGGCCGAAGAGCACGGCACGTCCCACTTCGTCGCGATCGACCGGCGCGGCGGCGCGGTCAGCTATACCTCGACCATCGAAAGCTCTTTCGGCTCCGGGCTGATGGCGGGCGGCTACTACCTCAACAACGAACTGACCGATTTCGACATGAACCCGGTGCTCAATGGCCGCCCGGTCAACAACCGGGTCCAGGGCGGCAAGCGCCCGCGCAGTTCGATGAGCCCGACGCTGGTGTTCGGCCCCGATGGCCGGTTGCGGCTGGCGGTTGGCGCCGCCGGAGGTGCGACGATTCCCGCCCAGGTGGTCCGCGCGGTGATTGGCGTGGTCGACTGGAAGCTGACCGCGCAGGACGCGCTGGCTCTGCCGGTGCTGTTCGCACCGGGGACCGATGCGGTATTCGTCGAGAAGGGCAGCAGCCTGGAAAGCATGATCCCCGCCCTGCAGACGCTGGGCCACGCCAGCGTCACGCCGCGCGCGCTGCCGCTGAAAGCCAACGCGATCGAAGTGGTCGGTGGTCGGCTTGCGGGGGCTGCCGATCCGCGCAGCGAGGGCAAGGCGGTCAGCGAATAGGCGCCTTGCCGTAACGGATCGGCGCGCCTAGTCAGAACCCTTCGGGACAGGACAGTGCAGCGAAAAAAGGGGCGGTGCACGTGGTTGATATTTCGGATCTGCCGACCAGCCGGAATCTGGTCGAACTTCTGTTCAAGCGCGCCGACATGCGCGGCGACGCTCCGTTCCTGTGGGCCAAGCGCGGCGGCAAGTGGCAGGCACTGAGCTGGGCCGAAGCAGTCCGCCAGATCTGCAATCTGGCCGAGGCGCTGCGCGCTCTGGGGTTGAAGGACGGCGACCGGGTGATGCTGGTATCGGAGAATCGCCCAGAATGGCTGATTGCCGATTTCGCGATCATGGCGGCCGGTTGCATCACGGTTCCCGCCTATGTCACCAACACCGAGCGCGATCATCAGCACATTCTGGAGGATTCGGGCGCCAGCGCGGTAATCGTTGCCAATGACAAGTTGGCCAAACCCCTGATCGGCGCGGTGCTACGCTCGGGCCAGGCGCGGCACGTGATCGGCATCGAACCCTTGCGGATCGGCCAGACTGGCCCATTCGAATACCACGAGTGGAGCGCTCTGATCGCCGGTGACAGCGCGGCCGCGCGCAAGGCGGTGACCAAACGGATCACCGGCATCGACCGCGATGCCATCGCCTGCCTGATCTATACCAGCGGCACCGGTGGATCGCCGCGCGGGGTGATGCAGCATCACGGATCGATCCTGTGCAATGTCGATGGATCGGCGCGAATCCTGTCGGAGGATTTCGGGCTCGATGACGACGATGCCTTCCTGTCCTTCCTTCCGCTCAGCCACGCCTACGAACACACCGGCGGGCAGATGCTGCCGATCGGCGCGGGCGCGCAGATCTACTATTCCGAAGGGCTGGAAAAGCTCGCCAGCAATATCGAGGAGGTGCGCCCGACGGTAATGGTCGTGGTCCCGCGGCTGTTCGAAGTGTTGCGCACCCGGATCATGAAGCAAGTCGAAAAGCAGGGCAGGCTGGCCAATTTCATGATGGACCGGGCTCTGGGGATTGGCGCGCTAAAGGCCCAGGGCCGCAGACGCTGGCGTGACCGGCCGATGGACCTGATGCTGGAAAGGGCTCTGCGTCCCAAGATCCGCAAAAAGTTCGGCGGGCGGCTGAAGGCGATGGTTTCGGGCGGCGCGCCGCTCAGCCCGGAAGTGGGCGTCTTCTTCGATTCGATGGGGTTGACCATGCTTCAGGGCTATGGCCAGACCGAATCCGGCCCGGTGATCAGCTGCAACCGGCCCAAGGCCGGACTCAAGATGGACACCGTGGGTCCGCCGATTCACGCGGTAGAGGTGAAAATCGCCGAGGATGGCGAAATCCTGGTGCGCGGCGAACTGGTGATGAAGGGCTATTGGCGCAACAAGGCAGAGACCGCCAAGGCGCTGATCAAGGATCCGGCCGAGCCGGACGGCGAACCCTGGCTCCACACCGGCGACATCGGCCATGTCGACGACGCCGGGCGGATTGTGATCACCGACCGCAAGAAGGACATGATCGTCAACGACAAGGGTGACAACATTTCGCCCGCCAAGGTCGAAGGCCTGCTGACGCTCCAACCCGAAATTGCCCAGGCCATGGTGATCGGCGACAAGCGGCCCTACGTGGTCGGGCTGATCGTTCCGGATGCCGAATGGGCGCTGGAATGGTCGCGGGCCAACGGGGAAAAGTTCGATCTGAAGGCATTGCAGGACCTGCCAGCATTCCGCTCGGCGGTACGCGCGGCGATCGACCGGGTGAATCAGGACCTCTCCGTGATCGAAAAGATCCGCCAGTTCGCATTCGCCGACGAGGCCTTCACCATCGACAATGAGGAAATGACTCCCAAGCAGTCGATCCGCCGCCACAAGCTTAAGGCGCGGTACGGCGAACGACTGGACGGGCTCTACAAAGGATAGGGTTAGCGACCGCGCCCGAACCAGGCGCGCACGCGGGACCAGAGGCCCGGGCGGGCAGGCAGATCCTCGTCCACGTCGAGCGGATCGGGTGCCGACGCGCGGTCGTCTTCGAGCCAGCCGATGCCCAGCGGCCAGGCCGGGCCCAAATCGGGTGCCATGGACTCCGGCGGCTCCTGCGTGTCCGGTTTGCTCTCGATCAAGGCAACCGGCTCGGGATCGGGATCGGGTTCCTCCGCGCTCGGCGCGATATGCGGCGCAATCAGCGATTGCAGCCGTTCGTGGACATCGGGTTCGATCAGCGCAAAGCCAGGTTCTGCTGACGCCTCACGCGGGAAACGTGGGCGCGGCGGAACGGGGGCATCGACCGGCTCGGGCTGCGGCAGTTCGGCCTGCGGCGACGCGGGCTCGTCGGGCAGCTCTTCCGCGGCCGCAAGATCCGGCGCGCGCGGGGGCAGCATGTCGCGGAAATCCCATGGCTGCCCGGACGGCTTCTTAGTCATCAGCGGCCCGTTCGGCACAGGTATGATGCCCGCGTCGGTCTCGTTCGGCTCCGGCGCAGCCCGCTCCGCAACCGGTTCTGTGGGCTCCGACACGTCATCGTGATGGCTCAGCCCGCGCAGATGGGCAATCCGCACCGCCGTATCCTGATCGCTCTCGTCAAGCACCAGCACCGCGCGCTTCTTGGCGCGCGGAATGCCGGTGACCAGAAGGCTGCTGTAACGCGGGCCGGGAACCCCGCGATCAAGCGTTGCGGCCTCTTCCTCGGCCGCTTCGGCGGCCAGACGGGCCTCTTCGGGAACCCCCACCACCGGAGCGTCGAAATAGGGATAGACCCCATTGCACCCGGCCAGGACGCAGACCGGGCGCGGCAATCCATCCTGCGCGATCCGCTTTCCGACTGCCTCGAACAGCAGCACCGACAGTAGCGACGCGCCCAGCGATCCGGCGCGGATGCCGTCCTCGTCGGGATCTTCGCTGGCCAGAAGC
>JABFRE010000237.1 GCA_013141325.1 Novosphingobium sp. | reverse complement strand
TGTTGGCGGCGAGGCGCTGAACCGATTCTGCGACGGTGTTGAGACCGCGTTCCTGCAGCGTTTCAGCGGTGAGAATGGTGACCGGCAGCGCCTTGTTGTCGGCCTGCTTGAGGATCGAACCCGTAACGACGATCGTATTGGCGTCGTCGCATGCAGCGTCATCCGGAGTGGCGGCGCAATCGACAGCAGCATCCTGAGCGTAGGCCGAGGTGCTGATCATCGCCAGACCCAGCACCAGCGGTGCAGTGCCGACTTTCAAAGCAGTAAGAGTGGTTTTCTTCACGTTCCAGTCCCTTTTCGTGACTGGGCCCGCCGGAATTGGGCGTGCCCCTGAACTTTCCCGGTTGGTGAAGTCCGCCCCTGAGATGCCCCACGGAGGCGGCTGGAGCCCACACCAGCCGGAAAAAGATTGCCGTTCATGACCGAACGCCGCGCTTGCGGCAAAGGGATTGGCCACCGAGGCAGCACATTGCCCGGTCGTTGTAACCTTTCTGCCACACATGTACCGGTACCAGGAACGGCGGGAATCCGCGCTGGTTGGCTGAGGTGAGGCAATTTTGTTACCGAATCGCCGCGTTCATGGTGCTTTCCTTTCGCAAACACCAGCGCCGATGGCTGGAAACGAACAAATCCTGGCTGGCGCCGACGCTCGCATACCTATGTTGTCGTGCCATGTTGCCGCTGGACCGTTCAGCGCATCGGCCCGGCAAACAGTGACGGGTCAAGCCGCGAATCGCGCCATTTGATCGACCAGTGGAGGTGCGGGCCGGTGGCACGCCCGGTCATCCCGATATTCCCGATGTATTGACCCTGCCGCACCACATCGCCTGCCTTCACGGCCAGTTTCGAGCAGTGCAGAAAGGCGCTGCCCAGCCCCATTCCGTGATCGATCATCAACAACCGCCCTTCCAGCGTGAAGGGACTCTGCGCAGCGAGGACGACCACGCCGTCGGCGGGGGCCACAAACGGTGTCCCGCTGGTTCCGGTGGCGATGTCCATTCCCGAATGGTAGCTGCCAGGAGTTCCGTTGTAGATCCGCTGCGAACCGAACCGGCCCGAAATCCGTCCGTAGACCGGCCAGATGAAAGTCTGGCGCCAGCCAGGGCTGTCATGGGCGATGGCCCGCGCAGCGTTGATCTGGGCCAGCTCCAGCGCGCGGCGCCGGGCGAATTCCGCGCTGGGCGCCGCACCGGGGCGCGGCCCGATCGGAATGTACTCGAGCTTCCAGGCCCGTCGCGAAATTGCCAGGCTGCGGGCGGCGACGCGCCCGTCGGCAAGCCGCGCGGAGATCTGCGTCGCCGGCCCGGCATCACGGTCGAAGGCGATCAGGAAGCGTCCGTCGGCAGCCAGCGCGACCGGTTTGCCATCGAAGGTCAGCTGGCTGGCGCCGCGCGGGGCCACACCCCGGGCCCAGCCGCCCTGGGTCAACTCGCCGCTCAGCGCGAAATCGTTCAGCGGAGCCGCGCCCAACGCTTCGGCGGCGCGGGCAGTCAGGCCGGAGAATTGGGCCGCCGCCAGCGCGAGCGACACCAGCCCGGCCAGCACGAAGCGCGGGCGGATCACGCGGCTGCCAGAAGGCGCCGGGTGGCCAGCTCGGCACTGGCATAGGCTTCCTGGCGATCCGCGCACCAATAGCGCAGCGCCTCAAGCGGCACCGGCTCGCCGCTGGCCGCGCACAGCACATGCGTTCCCGGGCTGAGCACGCGGAACCCGTTGGGTTGGTAGAACAGCGTCGCGGTTCGATTCTCAGACGACATCAACATGACCGCAACCCTAGCGCAGCATTGCCTTCAGAGCAATTTGCCCTGTTCCGGCGCGGCAGGTCGCGCCGCGGGTTTGGGCCGCCCGGCGATCCGGCCAGCCGCGGCATCGGCCGGGACCACTCCCAGCATGCCGTCGCGAAAATGGATCACCAGCGCCGCTTCGTCCGCCGCCCTCGCCCGGCTGACCAGAGTCCGGCCATCGCCTGCGGTTACCCGGGCATAGCCGCGCTGCAGCACCCGGTCGGGGTCAAGTGAGTGCAGGAATCGTCCTGCGCCCTCCAGCCGGTCGCGCGCCCGGTCGATCCGCGCGGTGAGCAACGGCAGCGAAAGCCGCGCACCGGCTTGCTGAAGTGCACCGCGTGCCAGCGCGGTCCGGTCGGTCAGCCCGCGCCGGAGCCGCTCGGTCACCTCATCCAGCCGTTGCGCCTGCGGGCTCAGCAAGCTCTCCAGCCGGGGCAGCCGGTCAGCCCGCGCCGCCAGCCGCTCGCGCCCCAATTGCAGCGGACGCTGCACTGCGCGGCGTTTGCGCACGGCGAGTTCGCTTAGCTGGACCAGCAGGTCCTCGCGCACCGGCACCGCCATTTCGGCGGCGGCAGTGGGGGTCGGCGCGCGGCGATCGGCAGCAAAATCCGCCAGCGTGGTATCGGTTTCGTGGCCGACTGCCGAAATCACCGGGATCTGCGATTCGGCGATGGCGCGAACCACCGTTTCCTCGTTGAAGGCCCACAGGTCTTCGATCGACCCACCACCGCGGGCGACGATCACCAGATCGGGTCGGGGAATCGCGCCCAGATGAGGCAGCGCCGAAAAGCCGCGCAGCGCCGCCGCGACCTGCTCGGCCGCGCCCTGGCCCTGGACGAGCACCGGCCAGACCAGCACCCGGCTGGGAAAGCGGTCGGCCAGGCGGTGGAGGATGTCGCGGATCACCGCGCCGGTGGGCGAGGTGATTACCCCGATCACGTCGGGCAGATAGGGCAGCGCGCGCTTGCGCGCGGGCGCAAAAAGCCCCTCGGCCTCTAGCCGGGCCTTGGTTCGGGCCAGCAGTGCCAGCAACGCGCCTTCGCCCGCCACCTCCATCCGCTCGATCACCATCTGGTAGTTCGAGCGGCCGGGATAGGTGGTGAGCTTGCCGGTCGCGACCACCTCCAGCCCGTCTTCGGGCTGGAAACTGAGCCGCGCGGCGGTGCCCCGCCACATCACCCCGTCGAGCCGCGCATTCTCATCCTTGAGCGCAAGGTAGATGTGCCCGGAAGCGGCACGTTTGACCCCCGAAAGCTCGCCCCGCACGCGGACAAAGCCAAAGCGGTCTTCGACGGTCCGCTTGAGCAGCGCAGAAATCTCGCTCACCGACTGCGGCGCAGCGTTGTCCCCGGCGGCGTCCTTCGCTACCAGCCCGGCGGGTTCTTCTTGCGGATGGGACGGCGGCGACATGAATATCCTGCTTCTGGGATCGGGCGGACGCGAACATGCGCTGGCGTGGAAGCTGGCGCAATCCCGCCTGTGCACGAAGCTGTTCGCGGCGCCCGGAAATCCGGGAATTGCCGATCATGCCGAACTGGCGGCGCTCGATGCCGCCGATCACGCCGCCGTGCTGGCCTTCTGCGAAGCGCAGCGGATCGGCCTGGTGGTGATCGGCCCCGAAGCCCCGCTGGTCGACGGTTTGGCCGATTCGCTGCGCAGTGCCGGTTTGGCGGTGTTCGGACCCAGCCGGTTTGCAGCGCAGCTGGAAGGCAGCAAGGCCTTCACCAAGGAACTGTGCGAGCGCCACGCCATTCCTACCGCCGCCTTCGCACGCGTGGCCGCCGAGGCCGAGGCACTGGCAGCACTGGACCGGTTTTCGATTCCCGTGGTAATCAAGGCCGATGGGCTTGCCGCCGGCAAGGGCGTCACCGTCGCGATGACCAGGGCCGAGGCTGACGCGGCTGTGCGCGACATCTTCTCCGGCCGGTTCGGAGAGGCCGGGGCCGAGGCCGTGATCGAGGAGTTCCTTGAAGGCGAAGAGGTCAGTTTCTTTGCGATCACCGACGGCCACACCGTCGTGCCGTTCGGATCGGCGCAGGATCACAAGCGGGTCGGCGACGGCGATAGCGGCCCCAATACCGGCGGAATGGGTGCCTACAGCCCGGCGCGGGTGCTGACCCCGCTGCTGGAAGGCGAAGCGCTGGAGCGGATCGTGCTGCCCACGGTGCGCGGCATGGCGCAGGAAGGCATGCCCTATTCGGGTGTGCTCTACGCGGGGCTCATGCTGACGCCGCAAGGGGTCAAGCTGATCGAATACAACTGCCGCTTCGGCGATCCGGAATGCCAGGTCCTGATGCTGCGGCTGGAGGACGATCTGGCTGAGATCATGCTGGCCACGGCGGAGAACCGCCTTGCCGCCCTGCCCGTTCCTCGCCTGTCGCCAGACCCGGCGCTGACCGTAGTGATCGCAGCGGAAGGCTATCCGGGGACGCCCCTGAAGGGCGGCGCGATCACCGGCATCGCTGCGGCCGAAGCGCTGGGGGCGAAGGTATTCCAAGCCGGCACCGCCTGCGAAGGTGAGGCGCTGATTGCCTGTGGCGGACGAGTGCTTAATGTCACAGCCCGCGGTGCAACGGTCAGCGAAGCGCAGGTGCTAGCCTATCGGGCGGTCGATGCGATCCGCTATCCCGGAGGGTTCTGCCGCCGCGACATCGGCTGGCGCGAAGTGGCACGCGAGCGCGCAGAGCCGGCCGGTCGCTGACGATTAACCGGTTGCGCAAACGCGCCCGACAGGGCAGGGCAGTCAAAACAAAGGTCGCATTTCGGTCGATTAACTGTCGGGGTGCACAGGGGTGAAAATCAACCTGGTCGATAGCCGGGCCGCGGTGCTGGCGCCGTGGCTGATGGGATATCTGGGGGCCGAGCTCGACGCCGGCGACCGGGCGGTCCGGCGAGTCATTCCGGTGCGCCCCAACTGCTTCGTCCAGATCATCCTTGGCGGCGATCACGCGATTGTCGATATCGTCAACGGCGAGCGCGTTCCCGCGCCGCGGGTGGGTCTGTTCGGACCACTGAGCCACTACCGCTACGACATGGAAATCACCGGGTCGTTCAAGACCTTTTCGGCACGGTTCCAGCCGGCGGCGGCCGGGCAGCTGTTCGGCGTCGATCCGGTGGCGCTGGTCGACCGGGTCATGGCGATCGGCCTTCCGCCGGGACTGTTCGAAGCGCTGTCCGCGGCACCGCACTGGGGGGCGATGGCCGAACTTTTCGATGGCTGGCTGCTGACTCTCATCGACGGCAAGTCCGCCGAGGATCCAGTGGCCCGGGCGGCGCGGCAGCTGCGCGAAGGGCACGGACAGATCGGGATCAACGAACTGTGCGCCGAGACCGGGCTGTCGATGCGCCATTTCCAGCGCCGGTTCCGCGCATTGACCGGCCAGAATCCCAAGCACTACGCGCGGGTCTGCCGGGTGGCCAACGCGGTCCATCTCAAGGAATTGCAGCCCGAAATGTCGTGGACGGCAGCGGCCCTGGAGGCCGGTTACGCCGACCAGCCGCACTTCATCCGTGACTTCAAGGCGCTGACCGGGATCCTCCCGCGCGATTTCCTGCGATTTCAGACCCCGATCGAACGCTATCCCAAGTGGGAGGGCTGATAGCGGTCTAGCGCAGCTTTTCCGTCACAAGGGCCTTGAGATCGGCCTCGGGACGGGCGCCGTAGTGGGAAATCACCTCGGCCGCGCAGATCGCGCCCAGCCGCAGGCATTCCGCCAGCGGCCGCCCGCGCACGTGTCCGAACAGGAATCCGGCGGCAAACAGGTCGCCCGCACCGGTGGTGTCGACCACGTGACTGATCGGCTCGGCCGGGACTTCAACCAGCTCGCCCCCGGCCGCCGCAACGGCCCCATCGGCGCTGCGGGTGACGACCAGCACCGGCACCTTGTCCTTCAGTGTCGCGATCCCGGCGTGAAAATCGTCATGCCCGGTCAGGGCGGCCAGCTCGATATGGTTGGCAAACAGGATGTCGATCTCACCGGTCTCGATCATCGCCCGGAAATCAGCGCCGTGGCGTTCGATGACGAAGGCGTCGGACAGGGTGAAGGCCACCTTGCGACCGACCGTCCTGGCCGCTGCGATGGCCCGGCGCATGGCCGCGCGCGGCTCTTCCGGATCCCACAGATAGCCCTCCAGATAGAGGATCTGCGCGGCCGCAATGGCTGCTTCATCCAGCGCGGCAGGCGGCAGGAACTGCGAAGCCCCCAGGAAGGTGTTCATGGTCCGCTGCCCATCGGCGGTGACAAAGATCAGACAGCGCGCAGTCGGCGGATCGCCCGCCCGGGCCGGGGTGTCAAAGGCAATCCCGCCAGCGCGAATGTCGTGGGCGAACACCTCGCCCAGCTGATCATCGGCCACCTGGCCGATGAAGGCACAGCGCGCACCCAGTGCAGCCAGGCCGGCCAGGGTATTCGCCGCCGATCCGCCGGAAATCTCACGCGCCGGGCCCATCGCCTCGTACAGCACGTGGGCGCGGGCGGTATCCACCAGGGTCATGCCGCCACGGGTCATCCCGAATTGTTCGATCACGGCATCCTCGCACGGGGCCATCACATCGACGATTGCGTTGCCGATGGCGATGACGTCAAGGGTGGGTTCGGGCATCCGGATTTCCTGAAATGACGTTGAAAGCGCGCCGCGCCTAGCCGTCCCGTGCGCGCAGGGCAAGCGCGGCGGCGTTGACAGGCGCGGCGCAGACGGCGATTCGGGGCAGATGCTGCGCGCTTTCGCCCTTGCCCTTGGCCAGATGTCCGACCCGCGCGTGCTGCGGATCGGCGCCAAGAGCCTGGCCGCGGCACTGCTGGTGTTTGCCCTGCTTGGCCCGGCCCTGTTGTGGGGCGCGGATCGCGGGCTCGCAGCGGCCGGCCTCGATGACACCGTGGTCACCGGGGCAGGCGACCTGCGGACGCTGCTGGCGGCCGTCGGCGCCGCGCTGGCGGCCGTGCTGCTGTGGCGGATCGTCGCGCTGGCGGTGCTGCAACTGTTCGCCGACGAGGTGGTGGCTGCGGTCGAAGCCCGGCACTATCCTGCGGCTGCCGCAGCCGCTCGCAAGCTGGGGTGGCACGAAGAGCTGGGCGCCAGCCTGCGCGGAGCGGGGCGGGCGCTGCTGTTCAATCTGCTCGCCGCGCCGGTGGCGCTGGTCCTGCTGGTCACCGGGGTCGGCCCGGTCGTGGTCTTCACTCTGGTCAACGCCATGCTGCTGGGGCGCGAACTTCAGGACATGGTCTGGCTGCGCCACCGTTCCTCGGCGCATGCCCCCGCCCCGCTAAGCGGAAGTGAGCGGTTTTTGCTGGGCTTGATCGTGGCCTTGCTGCTGCTGGTTCCCTTCGCCAATTTCATCGCTCCGTTTCTGGGCGCCGCCGCCGCTGCGCACCTGATCCACCGCAAGGAACGCTCTGCCTATGTCGCGTAGTCCCGCCATTGCCCTGCTGCTCCTGCCCCTGCTCGCGGCCTGCGGTGGAGGCGGAGGCACGGTGCAAAACGCCGCCACCCGGCCGCCGCCCAAACGCATCACCGTGCGCACCCCCAGCACCCGCCCGCCGCCGCCCGCGCAGGTCCAGATGCTGCCCGGACTAGAAGGCATAATCGGGGCAACGTCTGCCGATCTGGTCCGGCAGTTCGGTCCGGCCCGGATCGATGTGATCGAAGGCGATGCCCACAAGC
>JABFRE010000235.1 GCA_013141325.1 Novosphingobium sp. | reverse complement strand
GGCCGTCACACGCCGTTCTTCGCCAACTACCGCCCGCAGTTCTACTTCCGCACCACCGACGTGACCGGCGAAGTGATCCTTCCCGAAGGCACCGAAATGGTGATGCCGGGCGACAACGTCGGCCTGTCGGTGAAGCTGATCGCGCCGATCGCGATGGACGAAGGCCTGCGCTTCGCCATCCGTGAAGGCGGCCGCACCGTCGGTTCGGGGGTTGTCAGCAAGATCACGAAGTAATATAGGCCCGCATCCGCCGGGGGATTCCAGATTCGTTCTGGCCCCCGGCGGTCGGTTTTTTAGGGGGTCTCAACGCCCTTTGCTCTTTCTCATCGGTAGCAGGACACAATGGAAGCTCAGAATATCCGCATTCGCCTGAAGGCATTCGATCACCGCGTGCTCGATCAGGCGACCGGCGAAATCGCGGAAACCGCCCGCCGTACCGGCGCGCTGATCCGGGGCCCCATTCCTCTGCCGACGCGGATCGAGAAGTTCACGGTCAACCGCGGCCCGCACGTCGACAAGAAGTCGCGCGAGCAGTTCGAGGTCCGTACCTACAAGCGGCTGCTCGATATCGTGCAGCCCAACGCCACCACTGTGGACGCGCTGATGAAGCTCGACCTTGCGGCCGGTGTGAACGTCGAAATCAAACTCGCTTAATCGGGTTTGTCTCTAACCCTCGCGAAAGCGGGGGTGGCCGGGTTTCCGGCAAAAGCTTTCGGCCTTCGGGCCACCTTCCTTCCGGCCTTGCGCCGGCTTCGCGGAGAGATCCGCGCGGACACAGGGATACCTCCGGGGTTTACTCCGGGCATGCGTCCCCCGTCTTGCTTCCGACCGGCCTTGCGGCTGTCAGGGGGCACCCAGCCCGGACGGGGCTCGTATCACATATGGGTTGGACACGCCTGTGGGGATGGTCTCCGCAGGCCTCTGTAGGAGACTGATCATGCGTACAGGCGTGATCGCCAAGAAGGTGGGGATGACCCGCCTTTTCCAGGAGGACGGACGGCACGTGCCGGTTACCGTCCTGGCGCTGGAAGATTGCCAGGTGGTCTCGGTTCGCACCGCTGATCGCGACGGATATGTCGCGGTTCAGCTGGGCGCCGGGGCAGCCAAGCAGAAGAACGTTGCCAAGCCGCAGCGCGAACATTTTGCCAAGGCCGAAGTATCGCTCAAGGCCCGTGTCGCGGAATTCCGCGTTGCGGACGATGCGCTGCTCGAAGTTGGCTCGACCATTGCTGCCTCGCACTTCGCGGTTGGCCAGATGGTCGACGTCGCCGGTCACACCCAGGGCAAGGGCTTTGCCGGCGCGATGAAGCGCTGGGGCTTCGGCGGCATGCGCGCCACCCACGGTGTGTCGATCAGTCACCGTGCCCACGGTTCGACCGGCAACCGCCAGGATCCGGGCAAGGTGTTCAAGAACAAGAAGATGGCCGGCCACATGGGCGACCGTCAGCGCACCCAGCAGAACCTCGAAGTGGTTCGCGTCGATGACGAACGCGGTCTGATCTTCGTCAAGGGTTCGGTGCCGGGCGCCAAGAACAGCTGGCTGACGATCAAGGACTCGGTGAAGGTCTCGCGCCACGCCGAAGCGCCGTATCCGGCCGGCATCAAGGGTGCTGCCAACAGCAACGAAACTCCGGCCGCTGCCGATACCCCCGCGGAAGATACCGCGGCTGTCGAGCAGGCCGAAGGCCAGGAGGGCTAATCGTGAAGGTCAAGGTCCTCAACCTCGATGGTTCGGCCGCCAAGGGCGAAGTCGAACTGAACGATGCGGTATTCGGCGTTGAGCCGCGTGCCGACATCCTCCACCGCGTTGTCACCTGGCAGCTCGAAAACCGCCGCGGCATCGCCCGCCCGACGCGTGAGCGTTCGGACGTGTCGCGCACCGGCAAGAAGTTCGGTCGCCAGAAGGGCGGCGGTACCGCCCGTCACGGCGATCGTGCGGCTCCGGTGTTCATCGGCGGCGGCAAGGCCCACGGTGCCCGCCTGCGCGAATTCGACGTGTCGCTGAACAAGAAGGTTCGCGCGCTGGGGCTGAAGATGGCCCTGTCGAGCAAGGCCAAGGCCGGTCTGGTTGTCGTCGACACGCTCGACGTCAAGGACCCCAAGACCAAGGGTCTGGCCGCACAGCTTGCCAAGGCGAACTGGGGCAAGAAGGTGCTGGTGATCGACGGCGAGCAGGTCAACGAGGGTTTCGCCCTGGCTGCCCGCAACATCGTCGGCGTCAACGTGCTCCCGGCGGTCGGCGCCAATGTCTATGACATCCTGAAGCATGATACGCTGGTGCTGACGCGCGCCGCGGTCGAAAAGCTGGAGGCGCGTTTCAATGGCTAAGGAAGCAATCGACACGCGTCACTACGACGTGATCGTGGCTCCCCACATCACGGAAAAGGCGACGCTGGCCAGCGAGCACAACGCCGTGGTCTTCAAGGTGGCAGAAAGCGCCACCAAGCCGCAGATCAAGGCAGCGGTCGAAGCTCTGTTCGGGGTCAAGGTGCTC
Source organism: Novosphingobium sp. (assembly GCA_013141325.1). Lineage (GTDB taxonomy): Bacteria > Pseudomonadota > Alphaproteobacteria > Sphingomonadales > Sphingomonadaceae > Novosphingobium. The sequence continues at coordinate 4,977 of JABFRE010000235.1, read as the reverse complement.
AGCGTGAACACCCTGACCCAGAAGGGCAAGACCAAGCGGTGGAAGGGCAAGCCCTATCGCCGTTCGGACGTCAAGAAGGCTGTTGTTCGCCTGGCTGAAGGCCAGTCGATCGACATCACCAGCGGGATCTGAGGCGCACCATGGCACTCAAGAACTATAACCCGACCAGCCCGGCCCGCCGCGGCCTGATCCTGGTCGACAAGTCGGCGCTGTGGAAGGGCAAGCCGGTCAAGGCGCTTACCGAAGGCAAGCGCAAGACCGGCGGCCGTAACAACAAGGGCCACGTCACTTCGCGCGGGATCGCTGGCGGTCACAAGCAGAAGTACCGTTTCATCGATTTCAAGCGCCGCAAGTGGGATGCTCCCGCCGTGGTCGAACGCCTGGAATACGATCCCAACCGCACCGCGTTCATCGCGCTGGTGAAGTATGCGGACGGTGAACTGGCCTATATCCTGGCGCCGCAGCGTCTCGCCGTTGGCGACACCGTGGTGGCCGGCGAAAAGACCGACGTGAAGCCGGGCAACGCGATGCTGCTCAGCACCATGCCGGTCGGCACGATCTGCCACAATGTGGAGATGAAGCCGGGCAAGGGCGGTCAGATCGCCCGTTCGGCCGGCACCTATGTGCAGGTCGTCGGCCGTGACCGCGGAATGGTCATTGTCCGGCTCAACTCGGGCGAGCAGCGCTACCTGCGCGGCGATTGCATGGGCACGGTTGGCGCGGTTTCGAACCCCGACAACTCGAACCAGAACCTGGCCAAGGCCGGTCGCAACCGTTGGAAGGGCATCCGCCCGCTGACCCGCGGCGTCGCCAAGAACCCGGTCGATCACCCGCACGGCGGTGGTGAAGGCCGGACTTCGGGCGGTCGCCATCCGGTTACTCCGTGGGGCAAGCCGACCAAGGGCGCCCGCACCCGCAACAACAAGCAGACGGACAAGATGATTATCCGTTCGCGTCACGCGAAGAAGAAGAGGTAAGCCCACATGGCACGTTCCGTCTGGAAAGGCCCCTTCGTCGACCTGCATCTGCTGAAGAAGGCGGAAGCCCAGCAGGAAGCCGGCACCCGCGCTGCTCCGATCAAGACCTGGTCGCGGCGTTCGACGATTCTGCCGCAGTTCGTCGGCCTGACGTTCAACGTCTACAATGGCCACAAGTTTATCCCCGTCTCGGTCAACGAAGACATGGTCGGCCACAAGCTTGGTGAATTTGCGCCCACGCGCACCTTCCCGGGTCACGCCGCCGACAAGAAGGGCAAGCGCTAATGGGCAAGGCAAAATCCCCGCGCCGTGTCGGTGAAAAGGAAGCCCTGTCGGTCGGCACCACGATCCGTGGTTCGGCCCAGAAGCTGAATCTGGTGGCGGCGCTGATCCGCGGCCGCAAGGCCGAAGACGCGCTGAACATCCTGTCGTTCTCGACCAAGGCCATGGCCGTTGATGCCCGCAAGGTGCTCGCCTCGGCGATCGCCAACGCGGAAAACAACCACAACCTCGACGTTGACGCGCTGGTTGTGGCTGAAGCGTCGGTCGGCAAGTCGATCACCATGAAGCGGTTCCACACCCGTGGCCGCGGCAAGTCGACCCGCATCCTCAAGCCGTTTTCACGGCTGCGGATCGTGGTCCGCGAAGTTGAGGAGGCCTGATCATGGGTCACAAGAGCAACCCGATCGGCCTGCGTCTCCAGATCAACCGCACCTGGGACAGCCGCTGGTACGCCGAAGGCAAGAACTATGCGACGCTGCTTGAGGAAGACCTCAAGATGCGCAAGTTCGTGATGGAAACGCTGCCGCAGGCGGCGATTTCGAAGGTAGTTGTCGAGCGTCCGGCCAAGCTGTGCCGCGTCTCGATCTATGCCGCCCGTCCGGGAGTCATCATCGGCAAGAAGGGCGCGGACATCGAAAAGCTGCGTTCGGCGCTGGCCAAGATGACCAACAGCGATGTCAAACTGAACATCGTTGAAATCCGCAAGCCGGAAATCGATTCGAAGCTTGTCGCCCAGGGCATCGCCGATCAGCTGATCCGCCGCGTGGCTTTCCGCCGGGCGATGAAGCGGGCGATGCAGTCCGCGATGCGTCTGGGTGCCGAAGGCGTCAAGATCATGTGCGGCGGCCGTCTCGGCGGGGCGGAAATCGCCCGCGTCGAACAGTACCGCGAAGGTCGTGTGCCGCTGCACACCTTGCGCGCCAACATCGACTATGCCGAAGCCGAGGCGCTGACCGCCTATGGCGTGATCGGAATCAAGGTGTGGATCTTCAAGGGTGAGATCCTGGGCCATGATCCGACGGCTCAGGACCGCCTGATGATGGAGGCCCAGACTTCGGGCGTCCGTCCGGCATCCGACCGGCGCTAAGGTAGAGTAGAAACCATGCTGCAACCGAAAAAGCACAAGTTCCGCAAGGCCTTCAAGGGCCGGATCAAAGGCGACGCCAAGGGCGGCACCGATCTGAACTTCGGATCCTACGGCCTCAAGGCCCTGGAGCCGGAGCGGATCACCGCCCGTCAGATCGAAGCGGCCCGCCGCGCGATCACCCGCCACATCAAGCGCCAGGGTCGCCTCTGGATCCGCATCTTTCCCGATGTGCCGGTGTCCAAGAAGCCTGCCGAGGTCCGTCAGGGCAAGGGCAAGGGTTCGGTCGAATACTGGGCTGCCCGTGTAAAGCCGGGCCGGATTCTGTTCGAGCTCGACGGCGTTGCCGGCCCGCTGGCCGCCGAGGCCTTCAGCCGCGCGGCGATGAAGCTGCCGATCAAGACCAAGGTCGTCGCCCGTCTGGGTGACACCAGCCACCTGGGAGCCGAGTGATGGCCGCCAAATCCGAAGACATGCGCACCAAGAGCGACGATCAGCTGACCGCTGATCTTGCCGAGCTGAAGCGTGAGGCGTTCAACCTGCGTTTCCAGGCCGCGACCAACCAGCTGGAACGTCCGGCGCGCATCAAGGAAGTGCGCCGCGACATCGCCCGCATCAAGACGCTGCAGACTGAGCGTTCTCAGTCGGCCAAGGCGTAAGGAGACTACGATGCCCAAACGTATCCTGATCGGGACCGTTGTTTCCGACAAGACCGACAAGACCGTGGTGGTCAAGGTCGAACGCAAGGTGAAGCACCCGCTCTACGGGAAGATCATCCGTCGTTCGAAGAAGTACCACGCCCACGATGAAGACAACGCCTTCAAGACCGGCGAAACCGTCCGCATCGAGGAAACCCGCCCGCTGTCGAAGCTGAAGACCTGGAAGGTCATCGAGCGCGTCACCGCCGGGAAGACCGCCGCTGTCGAAGCTGACGTCTAAACCGTTTTTGGAACTGCCGGACTGGTTCCGGCAAGCCAGTGAGAAGGAACCGGATCAATGATCCAGATGCAATCCAATCTTGACGTCGCTGACAACAGCGGTGCCAAGCGCGTCCAGTGCATCAAGGTGCTGGGCGGATCGAAGCGTCGGGTGGCCGGCGTGGGCGACGTCATCGTCGTCTCGGTCAAGGAAGCCCAGCCGCGCACCAAGGTGAAGAAGGGCGATGTCCATCGCGCCGTGATCGTGCGTACCCGCAAGGAAGTGCGCCGCGCCGATGGCAGCGTGATCCGTTTCGACAGCAATGCTGCCGTGCTGATCAACAAGAACGCCGAACCCATCGGCACCCGCATCTTCGGCCCCGTGGTCCGCGAACTGCGCTCCAAGGGCTACATGAAGATCATCAGCCTTGCGCCGGAGGTGCTGTAATGGCCGCCGCTAAGATCAAGAAGGGCGACAGCGTTGTCGTCCGTTCGGGCAAGGATAAGGGCCGCACCGGCACTGTCCTTCAGGTCCTGCCGAAAGACGGCAAGGTGCTGGTCGCCGGCGTGAACGTCGCCGCCCGTCACCGCAAGCCGAGCCAGACCAACCCGCAGGGCGGGATCGACCGCCGCGAGGCGCCGATGGCGATTTCCAAGGTCGGCCTGGCCGATCCCAAGACCGGCAAGGCAACGCGCGTCCGCTTCGAAACTGCCAAGGATGGCAAGAAGGTTCGCGTCGCCGTCAAGTCCGGGGAGAAAATCGATGGCTAAGCAGGACTCCGGCAAGTACACCCCGCGTTTGCGCAACAAGTACGACACGGAAATCGCCAAGGCGATGACGGAGAAGTTCGGTTACAAGAACGCAATGGAAGTGCCCAAGATCGAGAAGATCACGATCAACATGGGCGTTGGCGAAGGCAGCCAGGACAAGAAGAAGGTCACGACTGCCGCCGCCGAAATGGAATTGATCGCCGGTCAGAAGCCGGTGATCACCAAGGCGAAGAAGTCGATTGCGCAGTTCAAGCTGCGTGAAGGCATGCCGATCGGCTGCAAGGTTACCCTGCGCCGCGAACGCATGTACGAATTTCTGGACCGCCTGATCACTGTGGCAATGCCCCGCATCCGCGACTTCCGCGGGCTCAACCCCAAGTCGTTCGACGGGCGCGGCAACTATGCCATGGGTCTGAAAGAGCAGATCATCTTCCCGGAGATCAGCTACGACCAGATCGAGAAGGTGCGTGGGATGGACATCATCGTCACCACCACCGCCAAGACCGACGACGAGGCCCGCGAACTGCTGCGCCTGTTTGGTTTCCCGTTCCCGCTGGATGCTGCCGACGCGCAGCAGGCCGCGTGAGCAACGTTTGAGGAAGAGAGCTTAAGTCCATGGCGAAACTGAGTTCCATCAACAAGAACGAGCGGCGCAAGAAGCTCGTGAAGAAGTACGCGGCAAAGTACGCGCAGCTGAAGGCGGTAGCGGGCGACAAGTCGCTCGACGAAACCGAGCGCCTGATCGCGCGCCTGAAGCTGGCCGAAATCCCGCGCAACGCGAACCCCACCCGGGTCCGCAACCGCTGCGTCACCACCGGACGCCCCCGCGGCTACTATCGCAAGTTCGGCTTGTGCCGCATCGAGCTGCGTGATCTTGCCAACAAGGGCATGATCCCGGGCGTGACCAAGTCGAGCTGGTAAGGAAAAAGCGATGGCTCTGACCGAT
>JABFRE010000072.1 GCA_013141325.1 Novosphingobium sp. | reverse complement strand
CCTATAGCCGGTGTCATGACCCTGCGCTCGCTTGCCCTGCTGGGCCTCGTCCTTGCCGCCGCCCCGCTTGCTGCCAAGCCAGCGCCCCGCAGGGCCGGCCCGCCGCAGATCATTCCGCTGCCGCTCAAGCAGGTCATTGCGGCGCATCAGCGGCTGTGCACCGCCCGAACCGCGACCGGGCTGGGCTATCAGGTGCTGCGCGCCGGCAGCGGCGCCCGGCCGGTTGGCGATGCTGCTGTGACGGTCAACTACATCGGCTATCTGACCGCCACGGGCGAGGTGTTCGATCAGGCCACAGCATCCGAATTTCCCTTGAACGGCGTCATTCCCGGCTTTTCCGAAGGACTGGCCCTGATGCCTGCCGGGTCGATCTACCGGCTGTGCATACCCGCCCGGCTGGCCTACGCCGACCGGAGCGTGGGCCCGATCCCGGCCAATTCGGACCTGGTGTTTCAGGTTGAACTGCTGCCGCCGGTCCCGCCGGTTTTCACGCGGAAACCATAGGTACCAATCGACGCTATTCACTAGCCCTTCAGGCTGGCGCATCTTATACCTTGTCCATGGCCTCGAAATTCTGCGCCGCGTGCCGCCTTGCCGCGATCCTCTCCGTCGCCGTGCTCGCCGTTCAACCGGTTCACGCCAAGCCAGCGACCGCGAGTGAAGCAAAGGCCGACGATCCCTGGCTCTACCGCGGCAGTGACGTTCCGCGCGACAAGGAATGGGTCTTCGGGGAACTGCCCAACGGGCTGCGCTATGCGGTGCGGCGCAACGGGGTGCCGCCGGGGCAGGTTTCGATCCGCGTCCGGATCGACGCCGGATCGCTGCACGAGGCGGACAGCGAACGCGGCTATGCCCACCTTCTCGAACACATGGTCTTCCGCCAGTCCAAATACCTGGGCGATGGCGAGGCGATCCCCGCATTCCAGCGCTTCGGCGCGACCTTCGGCAGCGATACCAACGCCGAAACCGGCCCGGTCAGCACCACCTTCAAGCTCGACCTGCCCAATGCCTCGGCCCCGGTGCTGGACGAGACCTTCAAGCTGCTCTCGGGGATGATGACCGCCCCCACGCTCAGCGAGGGCAATGTCCGCAGCGACGTGCCGATCGTGCTCGCCGAAAAGCGCGAGCGCGGCGGCACGGCCGAACGGCTGGCCGAAGCGACCCAGCAGACGCTGTTCGCGGGCCAGCGCCTCGCCGCGCGCCCGGTGATCGGCACCGAGGAGACGCTGAAGGCGGCCAACCAGGCCTCGGTCCGGGCCTTCCATGCCCGCTGGTACCGCCCCGAAAACGCGGTCATCGTCGCCGTCGGCGATGCCGACCCGGCGCAGCTTGCTGCGCTGGTGCGCAAGTATTTCGGTGCGTGGAAGGGGGCGGGCAAGCCCGCTGCAGCCCCTGCCTTCGGCGATCCGGCCGCCCCGGCGGGCAGCGGCGCCGATGCCGTTGGCGAAACCCGGGTGGTGGTCGAACCCGACGTGCCGCGCGGGATTACCTACGCGGTGATGCGTCCCTGGCGCCCGGTTCGCGACACGATCGTCTACAATCAGGGGATCATGATCGATTCGCTGGCTCAGGCGATCATCAACCGCCGCCTCGAAGCGCGCGCGCGCAGCGGCGGCAGCTATCTGGCGGCGCAGGTCAATCAGGAAAAGGTCAGCCGATCGGCCGATGCCACCTTCGTCTCGGTCACCCCGCTGGGCGAGGACTGGAAGACTGCGCTCGGCGATGTTCGCGCGGTGATCGCCGATGCGCTGGCCAGCGCGCCGACCCAGCAGGAAATCGACCGCGAAGTGGCGGAAATGAACGTCGCCTTCGAAAGTTCGGTCGAGCAGCGCCGCCTGCTGCCCGGTTCGCGGCTGGCCGACGACATTGTCGCCGCGCTCGACATCCGCGAGACGGTGGCGTCCCCCGAAACCGTCCAGCTGATCTTCAACCGTTCGCGCCCGCTGTTCACCCCGCAGGCCGTGCTCGACCATACCCGCTCGCTGTTCAAGGGCGCGGTGACGCGCTCGGTCTTTGTGACGCCGCGCCCGGGCGAGGCCGATTCGGCCGCGCTGAAACTGGCACTGACCGCACCGGCCCAGGCTGGCGCCGCCGCGCGGGTGGACAGCAAACCGATTTCCTTCGCCGAGCTTCCGCCGTTGGGCACGCCCGGCAAAGTGGTCTCGGCAATCCCCAGTTCGGTGCTGGAAATCGAACAGGTTGAGCTGGCGAACGGGGTCAAGGTGCTGCTGTGGCCGACCACCGACGAGCCCGGCCGGGTGACCGTCAAGGTCCGGTTCGGGGCGGGCTACCGCGCCTTTGCCTCGGGCGATGCAGCCTACATCGCGCTGGGCGACATGGCACTGGTCGGTTCGGGCGTCGGGCCGCTGGGCCAGGACGAGCTCGACCGGATCTCGACCGGCCGCAAGATGGGCTTCAACTTCGCGATCGAAGATGCGGCATTCCAGTTCTCGGCCGATACCCGCGGCGCGGACCTGGCTGACCAACTCTATCTGTTCGCGGCCAAGTTCGCGATGCCGCGCTGGGATGCCAACCCGGTGCTGCGGGCCAAGGCGGCGGCCAAGCTGCAGTACGAAAGCTTCGCCACATCGCCGCAGGGGGTGATGCAGCGCGATCTGGCGTTCCTCCAGCACGGCCGCGATCCGCGCTTCCGCACCGCCACCCCGCAAGAGATCGAGGCGGCGAGCGTCGACGGCTTCCGCCAGGTCTGGCAGCCGATTCTCGCCCAGGGGCCGATCGAGGTCCAGCTGTTCGGCGATTTCACCCGCGCCCAGGCAGTTGCCGCGCTGGAAAATACCTTTGGCGCGCTGGCCAAGCGGCCGCCGTTACCCGGCGCGCTGACCCGGGCCAGTTTTGCCGAACTGCCGGCATCGCCCGAACCGGTGGTGCTGACCCATCGCGGCGATCCGGGCCAGGCCGCAGCGGTGATCAACTGGACCACCGGCGGCGGCATGACCCAGATTTCGGAAAGCCGCCAGCTTGAGATCCTCTCGCAGGTGTTCCAGAACCGCCTGCTCGATGCCATGCGCGAAAAGCTTGGCGCGAGCTATTCGCCGCAGGTCTACAATTCGTGGCCGACCGACCTCGACAACGGCGGGGCGATAATTGCCATGGCCCAGCTTCAGCCCAAGGCGGTCCCGGTGTTCTTCGCCACAGCGGACGAGATTGCCGACCAACTGGTCGCCGCGCCGCCCACCGCCGACGAGCTGGCCCGGGTGACCGAACCGCTCAAGCAGCAGCTGACCCGCGCCTATACCTCCAGCGCCTTCTTCATGGGCCAGCTGGAAGGGGCGAGCGAGGATCCGCGCAAGTTCGCCGCGCTCCGTTCGCTGCTGCCCGACATGACCCGCACCACCCCGCAGGCGATGCAGGCGCTGGCGGCCAAGTACCTCAAACGCGGCGGCAGCTGGCGGGTGGCGGTGATCCCGGCGGGGCAGAAGCTGGTGACCGAGATGCCAGCCGGGCTGGCCCTGCCCGGCGCAGGGCGTTGAGCGGCAATTTTGTAACATAGTTGCGCAATTCGGGGCGCCGCCTTTTCCAACTTTGCAATTGCCGGTAGGCGCGGCTATGGCGCGCGCTTCGTGCAAAGGAGCAAGCGACGTGAGCCGTACCTGGACCCCTGAAAGCTGGAAGGCTGAGGAAGCCCGGCATCTGCCGAGCTATCCGAACGCCGCCGCGCTGGCCAAGGTGGAACAGACGCTGAGCTCGTTTCCGCCGCTGGTCTTCGCGGGCGAGGCGCGGGCGCTGAAAGCCGATCTGGCGGAAGTCGCCGACGGAAAAGGCTTCCTGCTGCAAGGCGGGGACTGCGCCGAGAGCTTTGCCGAATTTCACCCCAACAACATTCGCGATACCTTCCGCGTGCTGCTGCAGATGGCGGTGGTGCTGACCTTTGCCAGCAAGCAACCAGTGGTGAAGGTGGGGCGCATGGCCGGCCAGTTTGCCAAGCCGCGTTCTTCGCCGGTAGAGGTCATCGACGGTATCGAACTGCCCAGCTATCTGGGTGACAATATCAACGGCATCGAATTCACGCCCGAGGCGCGGATTCCCGATCCGCAGCGGCTGCTCCAGGCCTATTCGCAGAGCGCCGCCACGCTCAACCTGCTGCGCGCCTTTTCGACCGGCGGCTATGCCAACCTGCGCCAGGTCCACCAGTGGACGCTCGATTTCATGGGCCGTAGCCCGTGGGCGGCCCGGTTTGAGGAAGTGTCGACCCGGATCGGCGAAGCGCTGGACTTCATGGAGGCCTGCGGGATCGATCCGCAGACCGTGCCGCAGCTCAAGGGCACCAGCTTTTACACCAGCCACGAGGCGCTGCACCTGTCCTACGAACAGGCGATGACCCGGCAGGATTCGCTGACCGGCGACTGGTACGACTGTTCGGCCCACATGCTGTGGATCGGCGACCGGACCCGGTTCGAAGGGTCGGCCCATGTCGAATTCCTGCGCGGCGTCGGCAACCCGCTGGGGATGAAGTGCGGCCCCTCGATGACCCCGGACGAATTGCTGCGCCAGCTCGATCTGCTCAATCCGCGGCGCGAGGGCGGGCGGATCACGCTGATCAGCCGCTTTGGCGATGACAAGGTGGAGGCAGGGCTGCCCGCGCTGGTCCGCGCGGTGAAGCGCGAAGGGCATCCGGTGGTGTGGAGCTGCGATCCGATGCACGGCAACGTCATCAAGGCCGACAGCGGTTACAAGACCCGGCCCTTCGACCGGATCCTGAACGAAGTGCGCGGGTTCTTCGCGGTCCACCGGGCCGAGGGCACCCACGCAGGCGGGATCCATATCGAGATGACCGGGCAGGACGTGACCGAATGCGTTGGCGGGGCCGTGGCAATTTCGGACGCGGCGCTGGCCGATCGCTATCACACCCACTGCGACCCGCGCCTCAACGCCGCGCAATCGATCGAACTGGCGTTCCTGCTGGCGGATATGCTCAACCAGGAAGCCGTGGAGCGCGCGGCCCGGGCTGCCTGATCGCACAAGCATTTGGTCGCCCAGACGGCCGGTTCATTTGCAGGTATTGCGAACCGCAGCTTCTGACACAATATCGACTGGATGCAGCCGGGCCCTGAAAACCGCAACGACAGTCCGCCCGGCGCGAAGGCAGAATTGGTCGAGGCCTGCCTTCGTGAAGGCGCGTTTTCACCGCATCGGCATGATACCTACACGATCGCCCTGACCACAACCGGGGTGCAGTCGTTCAACTATCGCGGTGAAAACCGGCGGTCCCTGCCAGGCCAGGTGATGGTCCTGCATCCCGACGAAGTGCATGACGGGTACTGCTGCGACGAGGCCGGGTTTTCCTATCGGGCAGCCTACTTGCCGCCAGCGGATGTCCAGACAGTGCTAGGCGGAGCGCCGCTGCCCTTTCTGTCCAATGGCGTTTCGGCCGATCCGGCGCTGGCTACGGCCGCGCTGCGCTTTGTCGAAATGTGCGCCACCGACAGCGAACCGCTGGGCTATCAGGATGCGCTGCAACAGCTTGTCTCAGCGATGCAAGGCTGCGCAGGTCAGGCTCAGGCAAAGCGGACCGTCAATACCAGGGCGGTCATGCGTGTTCGCGATTTCCTCGATAGCGTGCCCGATCCAGGCACCGGGTTGGACCAGCTCGAAGCGATCGCGGGCTATGACCGTTGGCAACTTTCGCGTGACTTTCGCTGGCTTTTGGGAACCAGCCCCTATCGCTATCTGCAATGCCGTCGGATTGAGCGCGCAAGGCAGCTCTTACGCAGCGGACTGCCCTTGGCAGCGGCCGCCCATGAGGCCGGTTTTGCGGATCAGAGCCACTTCGGGCGGATCTTCAAGCGGACTTTGGGTACGACGCCACTGGCCTGGCGGCAGGGCGAGCGTTCGCGCACAATCGTTCTATAGATCGGATTCGACGCGGTCTAATCGGATCGCATGAAACAGTCTATCTTTTCGTCCGAACCGCATCGCGGCTGGCTGCCCTGGGCCTGGCTTGCGCCAATCATCGGTGTCTTGCTGATCGCATTGCCCGGCCTCCCGTTCGACATCTTGCTTGAAGAGCTTGGGCTGGTCGATGCCAGCGGGGAGCCGTCGTCCGCAGCTGGATTCTGCGTGTTCCTGCTGGTGCCGTTTGCGGCCATGGCGACGGCAACCTGGCTGTGGATTCGATTTGTTGAGCGGCGCGAGCTCTCGACCGTCGGGCTGACCGGCACAGCGCGGCTTCGCAAATACCTGTCGGGACTGGGCATCGGGATTGCCATGATGGTGGCTGCGACTGTGTCGGTCTGGCTGCTGGGTGGCTTTCGCGCGGAGGACGTATTTCCTGCCTTTCATTCTCCCGCTGCCTTGTTCTGGATTGCAGCGCTTCTGGCGTGTTTTGTGGTTCAGGCCGGAGTGGAAGAATTCATTTTCCGCGGTTGGCTGTTGTCTGCGGTGACCCGGCGCTGGAATCTGACTGCGGGCTTTGTCGCCGCCACCGTTGCCTTTACCTTCGTTCATCTGTCGCGGCATATTCCGCTCCAGGATGTGGTAATGACCGCCACATTCTCCTTGTTTGCCTGCGCCTGGTCCTGGCGCGCCAAGAGCATCTGGGGCGTGATGGGGTGGCACGCGGGTTGGAACTGGATCGGTGGCACGGGCTTCGATGTGCCGATTACCGGTCTGGAAGTGCATCTGCCGGCCTTGCTTGTGCGGCTTGTGCCGGAAGGTTCGGCTGTCCTGAACGGCGGCGCTGCCGGCCCTGAAAGCAGCGTTCTGACAACCGGCATGTTAGCCGTTGCTACGCTGGCATTGCTGCTTTTGCCCCGGCGATCGGACAACGATTCCCGGCCATCGCACGAAGAAGAGTGACGGCAGGTCCAGCCTGAGGTAATCGCCGCGACTTTCGAGGAACGGCCCGACCAATGATCACCCGTCAACTCCTTGGCACGGCTCAGGTCCCCGGCGGCGAGCAGCTGCGCCTGTTCGCCCACGACCGCGATTTCATGATCGTGCTGGGCCACAACGAGCTGATGTCGACCCGGATGCGCGGCTCGGAAGAGGCGCTGGCCAACCTGACGCTCGATCGGCTGGAGGGCTGCTCGGCGCCCAACCTGCTGATCGGCGGCTACGGCATGGGCTTTACCCTGCGCGCGGCGCTGGCGCGGCTGGGCAAGGATGGCCGCGCCACTGTGGCCGAACTGGTGCCCGAGATTATCCAGTGGGCGCGCGGGCCGATGGCGGAGGTGGCGGCGGGGTGCCTCGACGATTCCCGCGTGCGGCTGGTGATGGACGATGTCGCCGATGCGATGCTGCTGGCACCCGAAGGCTTCGACGCGATCCTGCTCGACGTCGACAACGGCCCCGACGGGCTGGTCCGGGCCGACAACAACCGGATCTACTCCAAATCCGGACTCCACAACGCCCGCAAGGCGCTGAACCCCGGCGGCATACTGGCCGTCTGGTCCGCCGCGCCCGATCCCAAATTCGTCCGGCGGATGCAGGATGTCGGTTTCGACGTGGAAGAGGTCGAAGTGCGCGCCCGGGTGGGCAAGGACGGCAAGGGCAAAGGCCCCCGGCACGTGATCTGGTTTGCGCGG
>JABFRE010000066.1 GCA_013141325.1 Novosphingobium sp. | reverse complement strand
CGCAAAGCCGCCTATCTGCGCCCTCAATCCCGACATTGTGAAGCAACGAAGGGGCTGGCGCCGCAAGGGGCCGGCGCCAAACGCTGTTGCGATCATGGTCGGGCCAAGGGAACACAGATGACGGATATCGCGCGCATTGCCCAGATCGTTGAGCCGGAGGCCAAGGCCCTCGGCTTTGATCTCGTGCGCGTGATCGTGTTCGGCAAGTCCGAGGTTGGCGACGAAGAGGTGACCCTGCAGGTCATGGCCGAACGCCCCGAAACCGGGCAGCTGGTGATCGAGGACTGCGCTGCGCTGTCGCACCGCATTTCCGATGCGATCGACGCGCTTGAGGACCAGGGCGAAGTGCTGATCGGCGAGGCTTACCGCCTGGAAGTAAGCTCGCCGGGGATCGACCGGCCGTTGACCCGGGAAAAGGACTTTGTCGCCTGGGCCGGGCACGAAGCGCGCGTTGCGCTTAAGGCCCCGGTCGAAGGCAACCGCAAATCGCTTCAGGGTGATCTTGTCGGCATTGATGGTGAAACCGTCACACTGATCGACAAGAAGTCCGGGCAGGTCTCTTTTCCGCTCGACGACATTCATTCCGCCAAGCTGGTCCTGACCGACCGGCTGATCGCCGCAACCCGCCCGCTGGATTCCAGCGGGGTCGATGAAATTCTCGAAGAACAGGAAGACTGATATGGCCAGTCCGATTTCCGCCAACCGCGCCGAACTGCTCGCGATCGCCACCAGCGTGGCGACCGAGAAGATGATCGACAAAGAGATCGTCATCGAGGCGATGGAAGAGGCGATCCAGAAGTCTGCGCGCAACCGCTATGGCGCGGAAAACGACATTCGCGCCAAGCTCGATCCGCGTACCGGCGATCTGCGCCTGTGGCGCGTGGTCGAAGTGGTTGAAGAGGTTGAGGATTACTTCAAGCAGGTCGATCTCAAGGCCGCGCAGAAGCTTGATGCCGATGCCAAGCTGGGTGACTTCATCGTCGATCCGCTGCCCCCGGTCGATCTGGGCCGGATCGACGCGCAGTCGGCCAAGCAGGTTATCTTCCAGAAGGTCCGCGATGCCGAGCGTGACCGGCAGTACGAGGAATTCAAGGACCGCGCCGGTGAAGTGGTGACGGGCGTGATCAAGTCGGTCGAATTCGGCCACGTGATCGTCAACCTCGGCCGCGCCGAGGGCGTGATCCGCCGCGATCAGCAGATCCCGCGCGAAGTGGCCCGGGTGGGCGAGCGGGTCCGTGCCTATATCGTCAAGGTGGAACGCCAGAACCGCGGTCCGCAGATCTTCCTCAGCCGTTCGCACCCCGAATTCATGAAGAAGCTGTTCGCGCAGGAAGTGCCCGAAATCTACGACGGCATCATCACGATCCAGGCCGCCGCCCGCGATCCGGGCAGCCGCGCCAAGATCGGCGTGATCAGCCGCGATTCCAGCATCGATCCGGTCGGCGCCTGCGTCGGCATGAAGGGCAGCCGCGTTCAGGCGGTGGTGCAGGAACTGCAGGGCGAAAAGATCGACATCATCCCCTGGAGTGAAGACACCGCGACCTTTGTGGTCAACGCACTGCAGCCGGCCACGGTCAGCCGCGTGGTGATCGATGAAGAGGAAAGCCGGATCGAAGTGGTCGTCCCCGATGACCAGCTCAGCCTGGCGATCGGTCGCCGCGGCCAGAACGTGCGGCTGGCCAGCCAGCTTACCGGCAGCCAGATCGACATCATGACCGAGGCCGAAAGCTCTGAGAAGCGCCAGAAGGAATTCGCCGAGCGTTCGAAGATGTTCGAGGAAGAACTCGACGTCGACGAAACCCTCTCGCAGCTGCTGGTCGCCGAAGGCTTCAGCGAGCTGGAGGAAGTCGCCTATATCGAGCTGGCCGAACTGGCGACGATCGAAGGCTTTGACGAGGAACTGGCCGAAGAGCTCCAAAGCCGCGCCAGCGAAGCGCTCGATCGCCGCGAGGAAGCAAGTCGCGAGGCCCGCCGCGCGCTGGGGGTCGAGGATGCCCTGGCCGAAATGCCGCACCTGACCGAAGCGATGCTGGTCACGCTGGGCAAGGCCGGGATCAAGACGCTGGACGATCTCGCCGATCTCGCCACAGACGAGCTGATCGCCAAGAAGCGGGTCGAACAGCGCCGCCGCGACGGCAGCGCTCCGGCCCGCCGCGAACGTACCGAAGACAAGGGCGGTGTCCTTGGCGAATACAGTCTGTCCGAAGAGCAGGGCAACGAGATCATCATGGCCGCCCGCGCCCACTGGTTCGACGACGAACCGAACGAGGAGGCCGCCGATGCGGATTCCTCACAATGAGCGCCTAGGTTCCGTCATCACGGACGGCGAACCGGAAAGGAAATGCATCCTTTCCGGTGCCCATGACGTGCGCGATGCGCTGGTGCGCCTGGCGATCTCGCCCGATGGAGAGGTGCTGCCCGATGCCTTGGCACGCGCGCCGGGACGGGGGGCCTGGATCGGGGTTTCGCGCGGGCAGCTGGAAACGGCTCTCACCAAGGGCAAGCTGAAGGGTGCACTGGCCCGTGCCTTCAAAGGCGCGACGCTGTCGATTCCCGCCGACCTGCCCGAACGGATCGAGGCGGCGTTGCTGCGCGCCTTTACCGATCGGCTGGGGCTGGAAATGAAAAGCGGCCGCCTGCTGGTCGGTTCCGACCGCATCGCCGAGCACGCGCGGATGGGCAAGGTCGCCTGGCTGGCCCACGCCGCCGATGCCGGCGAAGACGGTTCGCGCAAGCTCGACCAGGCCTGGCGGGTCGGGCAGGACGCCGAAGGCAGCGGGATGGCGGGTGTCACCTTGCCACTGGACCGGACCACGCTGTCTGTGGCATTGGGCCGCGACAACGTCGTCCACCTGGCGCTGACTGACCGCAGCGCCGCGCAAAGGCTGGCCGTACCTCTCCAGCGCCTGCTGCGCTACCTGGGGCAGGGCGAGAAGACCGGACAGGACCATGGCGAATCACCGGCACAGCGTGCCGGCCTCTTGCCGCACGACGACGATTTGAGATTGAAGGACGTACCGAAGCAATGAGCGATAGCGAAAACAAACCGACGCTTGGCCGCAAGCCGCTGGGGCTGAAGCGTTCGGTCGAAGCGGGCGAGGTCAAGCAGACCTTCAGCCACGGCCGCACCAACAAGGTGGTGGTCGAGGTCAAGCGCCGCAAGCTGATCGGCAAGCCTGGCGCGCCCGAAGCGGTTGTCGCCGCGCCCGAACCCGCGCCTGCTCCGGCACCGGTCGCCGCGCCGCCCAAACCGGCTGCGCCCAAGCCGGCGGGGCCCGCCGGCGAAACCCGCCAGGAACTGCAGGCCCGCCTGCTGCGCGAGGCTGAAGAAGCCCGCCTGCAGATGGGCGAAGAGGCCAACCGCCGCGAACAGGAAGAGCGCCAGCGCGCTCTCGAAGACGAGAAGCGCCGGGTCGAAGACAACCGCAAGGCCGAAGCCCAGGTCGAGGCCGCTCCGGCCACGGCTCCTGAGCCGGAGCTGGATGCCGGCCCTGAGATGGTCGAGGCCGCCGACGAAGGCGAGGCGCCGCGCGCCGGTGCACCGGCGCCGCGCCGCTTCACTCCGGTGGCGCAGCCCAAGCGTCCCGAACCCGCAGCCCCTGCTCCCAAGAAGTCTGCGCATCCGCGCGACAAGGGCGGCGATCAGCGCCGTCACGCCGGCAAGCTGACCGTCAGCCGTGCGCTCAACGAGGATGAAGGCGCCCGCGCCCGCAGCCTCGCGGCGCTCAAGCGCGCGCGCGAAAAGGAAAAGCGCGCCCACTTTGCCGGGCAGAGCCAGCCGCGCGAGAAGCAGTCACGCGACGTGGTGGTGCCCGAGGCGATCACGGTGCAGGAACTGGCCAACCGCATGGCCGAAAAGGGCGCCGATCTGGTCAAGGCGCTGTTCAAGATGGGAGTCATGGTCACCGTCAACCAGACGATTGACCAGGACACCGCCGAACTGCTGGTCGAGGAATTCGGCCACACCATCCAGCGCGTCTCGGAAAGCGATGTCGATATCGACACGGCCGAAGACGTCGATGCGCCCGAAACGCTCAAGACCCGGCCCCCGGTGGTCACCATCATGGGCCACGTCGATCACGGCAAGACCAGCCTGCTCGACGCGCTGCGCGGCACCGATGTGGTGCGCGGCGAAGCCGGCGGGATCACCCAGCATATCGGCGCCTACCAGATCAAGACCAAGGGCGGCGAGCTGATCACCTTCCTCGATACCCCGGGCCACGAAGCCTTCACCGAGATGCGCCAGCGCGGCGCCAATGTGACTGACATCGTGATCCTGGTGGTGGCCGGTGACGACGGGCTGATGCCGCAGACGGTGGAGGCGATCAACCACACCAAGGCGGCCGGCGTGCCGATGATCGTGGCGATCACCAAGTCTGACAAGCCCGAATACAACGCCCAGAAGATCCGCGAACGCCTGCTTGAGCACGAGATTGTGGTCGAGGCGATGTCGGGCGATGTTCAGGACGTCGAGGTTTCGGCCAAGTCGGGTGCCGGGCTGGACCAGCTGATCGAAAAGATCCTGCTCCAGGCCGAACTGATGGAGCTGAAAGCCAATCCCGATCGCACGGCGGAAGCCACCGTGATCGAGGCCAAGCTCGACAAGGGCAAGGGCCCGCTCGCTTCGGTGCTGATCACCCGCGGTACGCTGAAAGTCGGCGATATCCTGGTGGTGGGTACCCATTCGGGCCGCGTCCGCGCGATGCTGGACGACAAGGGCCGCCAGGTGAAGCTGGCACCGCCCTCGCTGCCGGTGGAAGTGCTGGGGATCGGCGGCGTGCCGATGGCTGGTGACACCCTGACCGTGGTCGATGGCGAAGCCCGCGCCCGCGAGGTCGCCGCCTACCGCGCCGAAAAGGCCACCGCCAAGCGTACCACCAGCGCGCCGGCCAGCCTGGAGAACATGTTCTCCGCTCTGGCTGCCAAGCAGGCGGTGATCGAATATCCGGTGGTGATCCGTTCCGACGTTCAAGGGTCGACCGAAGCGATCGTCAACGCGCTCAACAAGATTTCGAACGATGAGATCAAGGTCCGGATCCTGCAGTCGGGCGTCGGCGCGATCACTGAAAGCGACGTGTCACTGGCTCAGGCCAGCGGCGCACCGATCATCGGCTTCAACGTCCGACCCAACGCCAAGGCGCGCGAAATGCTCGATCGCCAGAAGGTGCGAATGAAGTATTTCGACGTGATCTATCACCTGACCGAAGATGTCGCCAAGGAAATGGCCGGAATCTGGGGGCCGGAACGGATCGAACACGTGCTCGGCCGCGCCGAGGTCAAGGAAGTGTTCCCGGCCGGCAAGCGCGACAAGGCGGCGGGCCTGCTGGTCGTCGAAGGACTGATCAAGAAGGGCCTGTTCGCGCGCCTCACTCGCGACGACGTGATCGTCTCGAAAACCACGATCGCCTCGCTGCGGCGCTTCAAGGACGACGTTGCCGAGGTTCGCGCAGGGCTCGAATGCGGCGTGGTGCTGGCGGATACCAACGACATCAAGCCGGGCGATCACCTCGAAGTGTTCGAGGTGGAAGAGCGTGAACGGACGCTGTAAGGGGAGAGGCTGTGCCTTACCGACCAAGCCGCTTGACCCCTGCATTTGGCATTGCGGGAAGTGTCGGTCTGATCGTCTTGGTTCTGGCATGCGCCTTTCCATACGGAATATACGCGTTTCCTGATTGATGCCCCGCTACGTCGCCTTCTTCGGCTCGATCAATGTCGGCGGCAACCGGCTGACTATGGCCGATCTGCGCGCGGCGTTTGAGGCGGAGGGCTTTGCCAACGTCGAGACGGTGGTGGCCAGCGGCAACGTGCTGTTCGACTTTCCCGGGCGGCCTACGGCGGGTCTTGAGGAAAAGCTGGGACTGATGATGCGCGACCGTTTCGGGATGGACAGTGCGGTCTGCGTAAGGGACCGCGACGAGGTGGCGGCCGCCATCGCCGACAATCCCTTTGCCGGTATGAACGCGGACAAGATCGTCCATACCCATTTCCTGATCGGCCAGCCCGATCCGGAGCAGTTCGCCGTACTGATTGCCGATCAGGCGGCACGCGGGCCGGAGAAGCTGGCCCGCGGCGACCGCGCACTCTATATCGATTTCGGCGAATCCGGCGCCGACAGTCGGCTGACCGGAGCCTTCATGGAAAAGCGGCTGGGCTTTCGCGGCACGGCGCGTAACATGCGTTCGCTGGCCCGGATTCTGGCCAAGATGGACGAAACTGCCGCCTGATGCCCAAGCCGCCCGCCACGCCTGAAACCCGTTCGGTCCGCCTGCTCAAGGTGGGTGAGCAGGTACGCCACGTGATCTCCGAACTGCTGACCCGGCAGATGGTTCACGACGAGGTGCTGTCCGCCCATTCGGTCAGCGTCACCGAAGTGCGGATGTCGCCGGACCTGCGCCATGCCACGGTCTTCGTGAAGCCGCTGCTGGGCTCGGACGAGGACATCGTGCTGAAGGCGCTGCGCACCCACACTGCGTTCTTCCAGAAGGAAGTGGCCGGCAAGATGCGCCAGAAATACGCCGCGAAAATCCGGTTCCTGCCCGACGAAAGCTTCGACGTTGCCAGCAAGATCGACGCGCTGCTGGCCGATCCGAAGGTCAAACGCGATCTGGATGACTAGCCCGGCACCATCCTCGCATTGATCGTGATGGTCACATTGCTGCCCACGACCATGGAGTAGCCGTTCATTCCGAAAGCACGGCGGTCGATCGTGGTGCGGGCGCTGATCTGCACCGGATCGCGCCCGGTGGCCTGGGTTGGCGGGGCGGCGAAGGACACCTGCAGCACCGCCTGACGGGTGGTGCCGCGCGCGGTCAACTGCCCCGATACCAGCGCGGTGGCAGGACCGGTCATGGTCATTCGCTGACCCGAAAAGCGCACCACCGGGTGATGCTTCACGTCCAGGAAACCCGGCCCCTTGAGCTGGCTTTCAACCGTCTTGTCGACCGTCGACAGCGCCCGCTCATCAACCGCGACGTCCAGATCGACCACGCCGATCTGACCGGGGGAGAGCACGATGCCGCCGCTCATCTTGGGAAACTGCGCCGATTTGTGGGCAAAGCCCATCACAGTTACCCGCGCGCCGATCGCGCTGCGGGCGCTGTCGAGCTGATAGCGGTAGGCAGGAGGGGCTGCTCCCACGGCAAGCAATGGCAAAACAGCCAGCAGAATTCGCATCAGGCGCCCCCGTTGGGTGGCCCCGCGCCGTCTGTGCGGCGATCGGGGCGTGTGTCTTACCGCAGGTTCGCCAAACAGGGTTTCGATTCGGTTAACAGGACGGCGGGCCGCCCCTCGGGAATGACCAGCCGCTGCGCATCCTCGGCCCGCACTGCAATCGCGCTGGCCTTTGGCGCCAAACGCCTTATCTGGACGAGCCATGGCCAAGCTCTATTTCTACTACGCCAGCATGAACGCGGGAAAATCGACCACTCTGCTGCAGGCCGATTTCAACTACCGCGAGCGCGGCATGGCGACGATGCTGTGGACCGCCGCGCTCGATCACCGCAGCGACGAGAACGCGATCGAAAGCCGGATCGGACTGGGGGCGGACGCGCACCGCTA